>CAZSBC010000105.1:0-11387 GCA_964605195.1 uncultured Spirochaetales bacterium
GACGAACTGACTTTCCGATGCTTCGGAATCCAGGAGCAGTTCTCCGGCACGGTCGTAGATGATGAACTGGATGTGGGTATAGGAGGTGATCTGCCTGGCAACTTCCAGGGCCGATTTCTGGTACTCATAGACGTAGGAGGCAACGGTATCCAGACGGTTCTCGCTGAGTATCATCTGGCGGGTAACTAAGGTGTTGCTGATATAGCTCTCCAGGGTGGCCGAGAGTTCTGATCGTATTGTCTCTTCGGTGTTCCGGGTGGTGATCACAATAACCCACAGACACTGGAGCAGGAGGCTGATAATCAGGATTCCTGCCCATATTAGGATCATTTTCTGTTTAAGTTTCATATATGGTTCGACCTCGTTTTGTCAGAATAATCAACGGTAGATATTTTCCCCTGCCAGCTCCATCAGCTCCGGGGGTATCACCACGCCAAGCTGCAGTGCTGTGGTCAGGTTGATCATCAGATCAAAGGTATCGGGAGGGGCCACCGGAATTAAGCCGGGGTCTTTCCCCGCCAGGATATCCCGGGTGGTCTCCACTGCCTGTGCCGCAGTAGCAGCTATGCTCTGGACCATGCAGAAGAGAGCTCCGTTCTCGACGGATTCCCGGATGTTCCCGTACAGCACGGGTTTGTCGCTCAGGCCCATGAGCAGTTCGGAGAATTCCGGGACCTCGCCCAGGGGACCGGAGACTTCCCACCAGAAGTCTATTGTTTCTTCAAGGGCAAGGATTCCCTGTTTGGCATCTGCCAGCAGTGTGGTGAGCCCCTCCGGCATTGCCCGGTAGGGAAAGGTGTATGCATGAAAGAAGATCGGCTGGTCTGCGGCAGCGGCCTTCAGCATGCGGATATCACCGGTGGAAGAGGGGTAGTCGGATGCTATGATGCCCACGTGAATCGGTCGGTTACCTGCCACTTGCCGGGCCAGCTGAAGGGCAATATCTATCTGGATTATTCTTGGTAGTGCGGCCACGATCCCGGTATGCTGCCCATATGTCGGGCGCCCGATCTCCTCCACCAGCCCGGCTCCAACGGGGTCGGCAACCACGGTAAAGAGTTGCGGTATGTCGGTGCCCTGTATGTAGCGGTAAGCGGCCTGGCTGGCCAGGGTTGCCACGCTGACTATAAGGTCGGTTTGCCCTTCAAGGCAGTGTTCCTGCAGCAGGGTGAGGGCCTGGTCTGCATCACCATTGGCATTGAGGATGGTGAGGGTGTAGCCGGTACCCGTTGCTGACTCAAGTTGCTCTATCTGCTCGGTGTACTCCCGGGTGAAGTGCTGTATGACCGGTACGGACATGGTTTCCAGTACGGTGATATTCATGGTATCACGGGAAAATGCCGGTACGGAAGCCAGCCAGATCAAGAGTATTGCTGCTAACCGGAGATAGCGGCGGTCGGAAACAGCGGGTTGCATAATTCCTCCAGAGTACGATGTGTACAGATGAACGCTGCCAAATAGTATAGCATATTAGTCAGGAGTTCGCCAGAATCGTACAGCAGGTGAATACCCGACCAACAGCTTCATGCCTGTGAGGACTTCAGGAGCTGGCTGTTGGGCGCTGGGAGTCTAAGATATGCGGGACGCTTGGTATGGTTTTGTAGAGAGTGCCAAAAACACTTACGATACAAATCTCACCATTTTTAAAAATGACAATGGTTTGCAGGTAGGGCAAATCATTCCACCAGTAACAGCTTGCGCACAATTACTGCAATAGTATCGTTTACACTTCGGGCAGTAGTACAGTGTCTGAATCTGACTTTTACAGAATTCACATTTCACGAACTCTGAATGCTTATGATCTACATAGTGTGTATATCGATCTTTTACCGATTCAATAACTCTGTATGAATCTCTTGACTTTCCCCACCAGGTTTTTTTCATACTTTTAGCCCCAAGAAGTTCTTTTTTTTACACTTTATGCAGGACTTTATGTAATATATGGAGCCTGAAGGGGTAAGGTGATAGGCAGCAACAGGGGAATGATACAACAACTGTGGTTCATAGTCAATTGCTGAGTTGTTATAAAACTATTACAGTATTCTCAGCTCCTGTATTTTGTATTACTAGCGTTAAGCACACAGCAAATATTGTAGAATACCCGATAAGAGCGGAAGGTTGCAGCTGTTGGCAGCTGATATGGTGAATCGCTGCCCTGACGGAGTTCCAGCTCGGATTGCACTATGGGGAATCCTCAAACCGGCAGAAACGTACCTCAGAAGAGCCTGAAGAGCACGGCAGCACCGAGCTGCATGTGCAGGTCGTGGATGCCAAGGTCGGTTATGGCCCCGGAGAGGGCTGCTCCGAGGGGCATGCCGGTGTGCACTATGCTGTGTGCTCCGATGGATGCACTCCCGAGGTTGATATCTGCTGTTGCCCGCAGCACCAGGGGGTACTCCTCCCAGTTAACAGGGCTGCCCTCCTTGAGGTTCAGGCCAAACTGGTCTATCTGCAGGACCACTTCGCTGCCGGCTGTTACCCCGATATCGAGGAGTCCGAGCAGCTCCATGGAGAGTCCGGCTCCCGCTACGGCATGCACATAGGTGGTGTCGAAGTAGGGCATGGGGAAGACCATGAAGAGGCATGAGAGCTCAAGCAGTGATATGTTCCACCGTATATCGGCTCCGAAGGCGAGGTCCTCTTTCCCGATTTCTGCGAGGTAGTGCCGAAACGGTTCTCCCGGATAGTAGGGCTCAAGTACTGTAGCAGCTGTTCCCATCTTAAGATTCGATAACCCGTCTCCGGCAAAAAGTGCTGTCGGGAGGATGAGCAGGATAACGATACAGATTCCAATTATGGTCTTCATAGGGGACTTCTCCTTTCGGTATGCGCTCTCTCAAGCAGCTCTTCATGCAGAAAGATTGCTTATTGCATGAAGACTTAAAACCAATTGCCCTATATGCATCCAGTATCAATTTCGGTGTTCATGTTGCAATTGGTTCAGTATACAACGGAACAGGTGGATTTGTAATCTCCAAAGTGGACAATAACCGGAGAAATCCCGGTACGGTACCGCAGTACACTATTGTACCGTCTGACTACCCGACGTATCAGCAACCTGCAGGATACGTATAACCAGCCCGAAGAATCCGTTGATTACCAGCAGCTCCAGACTCTCTTCAAAGGCTGTGCATATCTCACGGGAAATGTTTCTGCTGTGCAGGTAGGCTTCCAGCACCTCAAAGAGCAGAATTAGCACAGCTGCACCGATGATAATCACCAGCAGCCGGAACAGCTGCCTTTTTGTTTCCTTGTCAATGAGTGCCAGGATATCACGGACAGCCAGGAACGCAAGAACCGTACCAGCCAGGAGCAACGGGGCATATACCGCAACCCAGCCAAACCCATCCAGGAAAGTCCCGGCCACCAGCCCCGAGACTAAGGAACTCCGTGCCTGGATCTGTTCATGGATAGAGAGTATCTCATCGGCAGAAAAGAAGATCGCCACTACGGTCAGGAGCAGAAACAGGAGCCGGGCAGGTAATGACCAGCCAGCATCCGAGGCTTTCAGGAACAGGGCATACGTCGGTATCGCGCAGAGCAGCATCATGACAGATTCCAACCATGTAGCAAAACTGCCCTCAATCTTCAGGTCCAATTCATACCACAGCCCGGTGAACCCCAGGGCATGATAACCAGTCAGGACGTTGAGGAACATTATGGCCACCAGCAGGATAGAGGTCGCCAATATGGTGACCTGCATATGTCTCAACAGCCTTTGTACAGTCATGAAAAAAATATAGTGCAATGGAGCTGATTAATCAATTACCATACAGTGCAGTGGACCGCATCTCAGTTGCCGGTTGTTTTTTGCTGCGATTGCCCGTATAGTCAAGGTGATGCAACCAGTCAGAAAACCAATTGCATTGCTCCCACTCCTGCTCACTGCTTTTATCCTGCTGGCGGTTTCCTGCCGAACAGGCAGCAAGGCAGCATTGCAGGTACCAGATGGGGTTTCAGTTACCACGGCGGCTCCCGATATTCTCAATGTCACCCTGACCACCGCCTTTCATGCGCAGCCGCATGATCCCAGCTCAACTGCAGAGACTGAGGGCTGGGAGCTTTCCGGAACGGCAGTTACCGCAGTCTATTTGACAGCCAGGTCCTATGACGAGCTCCCAAAGCAGCCGGACGGCTCCTATCCGCTTTCCATGCAATACACCTACCATCTCCAGCTGCGGGATCCTCTTGCCGAAGGACAAAGGTACCATCTGCAGACACCCTTCGGGGCCATCGATTTCCGCTTTTCAGCCACAGAAACGGTATGCGACTCCATCAAGGTGAACCAGGTCGGGTACCATCCGGAGAACAGCAAACGATTTGCCGTCCTTGGGGCCTATCTCGGGACAGGCGGGACAAGGAAATTTGGTGCTTCCCCAGGCTACCGGGTGGTGCATGCTGAGACAGAAGAGATCCTGCATATGGGAACCGCACTCTATGCCGGCGATGATTCAGCGGTTTCCGAGACCGAGGTCACTTCAGGGGAACATGTATACCATCTCGATCTCGGGCCCGTCCCCCAGGGCGGCCCCTACGTTGTCGTGATCGATGGATTCGGTCGATCCCTCCCGTTCAGCATCGGGTATGCTGCCGTGAATACCATCTTCAGCACCTACATGCAGGGGCTCTACTACCAGCGCTGCGGAATGGAGTTCCCCGTAGACTCCCTGTTGCCCGGGCAGGCTGCATGCCATACCGGAATCTACGATACCAGGGTCCCCTGGTCACCGGACGGCTTCATTGAACCAGCCGGGACAGAGCAGCTGCTGCATGTGACCGGGGGGTATCATGATGCCGGGGACTTTGACCGACGACCGCAACATGTAATCATACCAGTCCTGCTGCTTTCCTGCTACGAAGCCTTTCCCGACCACTTCTTTGACGGACAACTGCCGATAGCGGAAGCAGGCAACGGCCTTCCCGACATACTGGATGAAGCCCTCTGGGGCCTCTCCTTCTGGGAAGCGATGCAGATAACCGATGAGGATGACGAGAAGCTCGGTGCTGTACGAGCCGGCACAGAGACAGCAAGGCACCCGGAGTACGGCGTACACACCTCCGCGACAGATCCCTATCTCTACGGTACCTGGGATACCGATCCGGAGACTACGGCCTTTAGCGCCGGCATGCTGGCCCAAGCTGCCCGGCTGCTGCAGCCCTTCAGCGCGTACAGCCGGAGGGCGCAGCTGCTGCTCCGGAGAGCCGAGCTGGCCTGGGATTATCTGGAAGAGAACGGCTATTCCAGTGAGGCGACAGCCGGGAATCTCTATGCCGCACTGCAGCTTCACCTTGCCGGGAAATCAGCGGGGCACAGCGCAGAAAGCGCCCGCTATCATGAGCGGTTTTCCAGCCATGCTGAGGCGCTCCTGCTGGAAGACGGGTACTGGCCGCAGCAGTATCGCCCAGGGAACATCTACGCTGCCTGCCAGAGCGTCCATTTCATGAGTTACCTGATCGGTGACGACCCTACTGACTCTGAGCTGGCAGCGGCCCTCACGGACATCCTGCTGCAGCAGGCTGCCCGTGGCGGCTACATGGGGATCGATCGCAGTACCATGCGCTATCCGCAGGGAGCGACCAAGGGATACGGCTGGGGAGCGGCAACTGCCCAGGGACGCTATGCGGAACTGTACCTCTATGCCGGGCTTATTACCGAGGATTCGTCTGATTCAAAGAGATATTTCAATCTGGCTGCATCGCTGGGAGATTATGCCCTTGGACTCAATCCGCTCGGGATATCCTATGTCACCGGCCTCGGGACCAGGGGGATACAATCCCCGCTGCACCTCGACTCCCATGGTATCGGCAGCACCATCCCGGGAATCGTTGTCTTCGGGCCGTCTGCAAAGCGGTCAGCGATACCCTACCAGCGGGTAGTCTCCGATACCCTGATACCGTCCTGGGATGAACTTCCTCTGCAGAGACGATGGGCTGACGGGTGGTCGCTTGTCAATAGCAACGAGTTCTCCGTCTGGGAGACGACAGTATGGAATGCCTTCATGTGCGGTGCCCTGCTGCCACCGGTTACTGACTAGGGATCATGCAATCGCCGGATACATCCTTCTGGAATCTCCCCTTGACCCTTCCCCGGAGCGTCTTCCCGTAGAACCGCAGGTGATAGCTCTTTGTCGATACCTTTGTCCAGAGGCGCTTGTAGTCGAGGTGCTCCCCGCCAAACTCCAGGTATCTGTCACCCTGGTCAAATCCGTCCCTGATTATCTCCGCCAGGATGGCATTCCCCGGTGAGTGCCTTGCATAGTCTGCGTTATATGCACCGAAGAGCATATACACCCTGTTTTCTTCCACGAGGTTGTACTCGAAGGCCAGCAGGGTGCTGTCTGCCGTGAGGGTGCATATCTCCATGATCCCTAGGCAGTGGCAGCGCACAGCCAGCCGGCGATAGAACTGTTTGAGCTTCTGCAGGGCGTCATGCTCCCCGGATGCCAGGGTTTCGGCCTGCCAGCTGCTGTCGAAAAAGCGCATGATCCTCTCCAGGAGTACTTCCCACTCCCCGGTATCGGTATCCTCGCAGCCGCGTATCCTGGAAAATGTGTAATCGGGATAGGCCTCCTCAAGCTTGCGCATATACCTGCGAATCTTTTTCCTGTGCCCCTGGGTTCTCTCAGAAAGATAGTGTTCCCAGCTCCCGGTAAAGACAAACTGCGGCTGTTCGTTGAAGCACTGTGCCGATACATGCTGTCCCCGCTCCCTGCAGGTTGCAAGTATGGAATCCATGCCCGATAACTCGGCATCGATCTTGAAGCAGTCGAAATAATCAACCCTGCCGCTGAATCGGGCCATCAGTATCTCGATGGCGTCCGGGATGGATATGTCATCTGAAGCCAGCAACGGCACGATCCGCTGGGAATTGTACTCAACGGTCCGCAGGATGCGTCGGTACCCCAGCCGGCCCTTCTCGGAGACGAGTAGGAATATCCCGGCCGCAACGACCTCTTCCCCAGCTCCCCTCCAGGTGCAGGGGATGATCTGTGCCTTGCCGGCATATATCTCCAGCCCCGTCTCAATCCACTCAAGCCGCATGAACGGCGTGCGCGCAGCTGTCTGCTCATACAACCGGTTCCACGATCTTCTGAACTCATCCGTCAAGGGCCATGTCTCAGTGCTGATGTGTATCATGCTGTCTCCAAGGGCAGTATTCCTGCGCAGGGCAGTATTCCTGCCCAGGGCAGTATTCCTGCGCAGGGCAGTATTCCTGAAAAAATGAAATTGCATATAGTTGATATTACAGTACAATAGGGTATATGAAAATCTGCTTTATTACAAATCTGTATCCCCCCTTCGTGCTGGGCGGCTATGAAATACTCTGCGGGCAGGTAGCACAGCACCTCGCAGAGCGCGGACATGCCATTGAAGTCATCACCTCCGACCACGGCAGCGGTGAATCAGGCCCCGGTGTGCACCGGAGCCTGCGGCTCTACCAGCCGTTTGACAAGCCGGCCGGTTTCATGCGAATGGCCCGCAGCAGGACCTCAGCCTACAACTACAGGGTGACGGAACAGCTGCTGCGGGATATCAGCCCCGATATCGTCTTTATCTGGAGCCTGCTGCGCCTGACCCCCGGTCCGGCCCTAGCTGCCGAGCGTGCCGGGGTGCCGGTACTCTATACCTTCAATGATGAGAACATTGCCGGGTTTCTGCCCGAGCCCTTTTCCCTCAACCCAAAACAGCTGGTGAAGTGGCTGCTTGACGCCACTGTCCACCGCAGGAGCACGACAGGGAATCTGGCACTGGCCCACACAACCTGCATCAGCAGGCTGCTGAAAGACAACCTGCTCTCACGGGGCTTGCCGATAACTTCCTCTGCCGTCATCTACCAGGGAATCCCGATTGCAGCGTTCCCGGAAAAGCGGGATCCGCCTGAGGTTCATGACCCGGTCAGACTGCTCTACTGCGGGCAGCTGCATCGGTACAAGGGGGTCCATACCATCCTGGAGGCCCTGAGCATAATCGACCATGACAACCCGGGATTGCGGTACAGCCTCTCAATTGCCGGGGAGGGGAATCCTGAGTATACCGGGGAGCTGAAGGCTGCTGCCGGGAAACTTTCGGGTGAGATCCGTTTTCTCGGCAGGGTTGCGCACGACCGCATGAGCAGCGTGTACCGGGAGAACGATATCTTCATCTTCCCGTCAATATGGGAGGAGCCCTTCGGGCTTACCCACCTGGAGGCCATGGCTTCTGGGCTTCCGGTTGTCAGCACAGCCAACGGCGGGCAGGGCGAGTTCCTGACTGACAAAACCAATGCCCTGACATTTGAGCCGGGCAGCTCCGCAGGGCTGGCGGAAGCCCTTCAGCAGGTCAGCAGCAACCGGGACCTCTACGCCCGGTTACGGAAGGAGGGTCGGAGCACAGTCGAGAGGCAGTTTACCTTCAGGCGGTATATAGATGAGCTGGAACAGGCCCTCAAGGGGACCCTTGGTCAATCCTGAGCAGCAAGCGTGAAAAAGGTCTCGTTTATGGTATGGTATCGGCTTCTTCCGTAAGCTGAAGCCATGGCATAGATCATCTGCATGCCGCGGCCGCTCACTGCTCCCTGTTCGTTGAGAGAGTCGAAGAAGGCATCGGCATCGGCAGCTTTCTCCGGGAGCAGCCACGCTTTCCCTGAATCCCTGAAGGTGACGGTGACACCCCCTGATTCGGGGACCTCGATATCGATGACAACCGGCTCCCGCTCGTTTCCGGACATCCCATGCCGGACGATGTTGCTGAAGAATTCGGAGACCAACAGCTTCATCTGCATCACGGTCCTCTCGGGGAACCCGGCCTCTGCTAGCCTGGCGGCACAGTCATCCGAGGCTGTGGCAACATTTGCCAGAGTAGGCTGGTAGAACAGGATGGTATGGAACTTCCGGACTCCCTCCTGCAGCTTGATTGTAACGAAGGTGAAGTCGTCCTTTCGGTCTGTGTAGCCGGCATCCCGTATCAGCTCGTATATCTTGTGGGGGATGATGGTACAGCAATCCCGGGAGAGCGAGGAGGTTATCATGTCGATGCAGCGGTCGAAACCGAGCTGTTCGCCCCCGGCATTGCTGCATTCGTAGATCCCGTCGGTATAGAGGCAGATCGTATCGCTTCTGCCGAACGGTACCGTCTCCACCATCTCAGGATGGTATTGGTAATCATCCAGCCATCCGAGGGGAATCCCGCCGTCCGAATTCAGGAGCCGGTGCGAATCCTCCGACAGCTGCAGCAGCGGCGGATGGCCGGCGTTAAGGCATGAGACCGTCCCGGTCTCGAGGTTGATCAGCACAAGGGACATCGTCATGTAGTTTTCCCGGAACAGCTCCCTGCTAAGCAGCGCATTGAGCCGGGTCATGACGGCGGCCAGGTCAACGGCCCCCGCATGCTCATGCACGACCATGCGGGTCACGGACTTGACTGCCGTCATCACCAGGGCCGCCTGCACGCCATGCCCCGATATATCGGCGATGTAGGCAATGTACTGGGTGTCACTCAGCTCAATCATATCGAAGAGATCCCCGCCAACCTTTTCCCACGGCTGGTAATTGGCCGTTATGATGAACCTGCCGACGGTTGAGCACCAGGCCGGCAGCATATAGGTCTGTATCCGGTTGGCAGTCTCCAGCTCATCCATGATATTCTCATAGAGCTGCCGGTTCTGCTCCTCGATGGTCCTCCGTTCCATGATCTCTGAGACCGAGACAGCGAACAGCTTCAGCAGCTCGAGCTCAGTTGGACTCCAGCTCCGCTCTGTGCCGAATACATTGCATCCTATCACTGCCCATATCTGGTGCTTTACCATGATCGGTATCAGCAGGGTTGCATGGATACCGAAATCATGGTAGAGAGCCCTCAGGGAGGCGCTGTGAGCGGTCTCGTTCCTCACAGGGCAGAGATTCCCGGCCAGGAGCTGCTGCAGGCAGTCCTGGCAGTCACTGCCGGGCATGGCCTTCATGGCGGATATGGAGAAGTCATCAGCCACCCGCTCTCCCCGCCATTCGCTGACCACGGTAATCGGGTACTCCCGGTCCCTTCCGGAGCTCCTGCCCGGGTCATTATCCGACAGCTTCGCATAATAGGCGTGATCGACATCCAGGGCGGAGCCGATCAGCCTGAGCGTTCCGTGTACCGCCTCGTCAAACAGCTTCTCCCGCATCAGCTGGTTGGTTGCAAGGGTCAAGGCATGCAGGATGCGGTCCCGGAGTTTCAGGTTGTTCTCCAGGGCAACCCTGTTCGTGATATCGATGGCTATGCCGCGATAGCCCGACAGCACCCCCTGCATCCGCATTGGGGAGAGGATCAGGTTCACCATGAACTGCTCTTTTCGGCTGTTGATCATCACGAGGTCAGCGCTGACCATCTCCTCACCATCCTGGATTCTGGCAAGCAGTTCGCGTATGCGGTATTCGCTCTCCCTGCTGAAGAAATCGAACACCGATTCCGGACTGAATTCGCTTGAGTCCACCTGCTTGAAGATATCCTGCGTCCTGCGGTTATAGAAGGTGACGGCACAGGCATTGTCAAACTCAATGATTATGCCCGGCAGCATGTTGGCCATCTCCTGGAAACGGATACTGCTGTCATGGAAGGCCATGTTATGCTGGCATGCCCTGCAGGCATTTCCCAGCTTGATATTGATCGGCTTCAGGGCATTGAGCAGCGGTTGCGGAAGGAGGGCGGCCCGCTTGAACAGTATCAGCAGGCCGGCATCACCGATGCTCATGACATAGTAGGTTCCCTCATCCCCGGCTGCCGGGAAGATCTCGATATCCTGCATGGCTGAGGAGCGATGCAGCAGGGTGTCGACCAGCGTCCTGAATGACGGCTTCTTCTGTATGGTGCGGGGCATGGCGAAAGCCGGGGTGAATGACAACTTTCTCCGCTTGTTGTAATCGGTCAGCAGGACGGCTCCCATTGAGCAGCTAAGCTCCCGCATGTATGTTGAGAGACTTTTGCTGAGCATGTGCCCAAGGTCAAGGGAGTTGCCGATATCAAGAAGAATTCTGTGACAAATCTGTTCGTGGCTCATGTCGATTCCCGTCCCTCCCGGCGCCTATGAGACAAACGGTTGGCGCACTTTCGTCAGTATCGTTCCGGCTATTTGCACACCGGTTTTCTCCATCCGTTCCAGCCCCCTTCGGATGATATCGGGTTTGGCCATATCGCTGGCAGCCACATAGAGCACGGAGGTGCAGTACTGGGCAAGGATCTCTGAGTCCACACAGCCGTGCACCGGCGGTCCCTCTATCACTATTACCGAGTATTTCGATTTCAGCGCGTCAACGAGCTCCCGCATCCTCGAGGACTGAAGAAGGTCGGGAATGATGGCATTATCCCGTTTCAGGATCATATCGACCCCCGGGAGCTGGGTACGCATGATTATCTCCTCAGGGTCTACCACCCTG
>CAZSBC010000106.1:0-11272 GCA_964605195.1 uncultured Spirochaetales bacterium
CGGAGGATAAGCTCGTTTGATACTCCCAGTACTTCGGCATGCTTCTCAGCATCAATATGTTTTATATCAAAGAGAAACAGGTCGATAACCGGAAGTATGGCATCAAGAGCTGATGCATCTGCATACCCGCAGGTCTCGACTGCCGTGGAAATCCCTAACTGTTTACATTCACCTGCAGCCTTACGTATAAACCCTGCATGGAGCAGCGGTTCTCCGCCCCCGAAAGTAACACCGCCCCCCGAATGTATATAGAATTGGATATCTTTCTTGACCACTGCTACCACTTCGCTCACCGTCATCTCTCTGCCGACAATCTGAAGGGCCTTTGCATAGCATTGATCGGCACATATCCCGCAGGAATTGCACAGATCCCGGTCTATCGTAATTTCTCCTGACTCAAGCGAAATCGCCTTCCCAGGACAGACCTCCATGCACTTCAGGCAGTGAATGCAGCGTACCGGCTGCTGGAGCAGCTGAGGCTCACGCTGTTGTGATTCCGGGTTCGAGCACCAGGGGCAGGCAAGCGGGCACCCCTTGAGAAAGACCAGGGTACGAATCCCCGGTCCGTCATGAATGCTGTATTTCTGGATATCAAAAATTATGGCACTATCGTCTCTTGCCATCAGCTAGAACCTGGAGTACTCATTGCGGCTGATGATATCATTCTGCACCTCTTTCGACAGACTGGTAAAGTAGGCACTGTAGCCTGCGACCCTGACCAGCAGGCTGGGATAGTTCTCCGGTTCCTTCTGGGCTGCCCTGAGCAGGTCATTGTCAACAATATTGAACTGAATGTGCCAACCGCCCCGGTCCATGTAGGTCTGTATCAGGGATATGAGGTTATCAGACCCCTTTTGACTGGTAAACACACCCGGATTGAATTTCAGGTTCAGCATTCCGCCATCCTGATGGCGAACATGGTCAAACGCGGTAACGGATTTTATCACCTCCGTAGGAGCCCGATCCGTACCCTGCTGCGGGGATATGCCTTCAGCCAGCGGCATACCGGCCTTGCGGCCTGATGGAAGTGCACAGACAGCCATCCCAAGCGGCGTGTTACCTGACACTGGATATAGTCCCGATATCGCTTTACACCCCCTGTAGGTAGAATACTTCACCACTTCATCAGCACAAAAGTCGGCAATCTCCCTTGCAATCGAATCCACATACTCATCATCCCACCCATACTTCGGGCTGGTATTCAGCAGCATCTGACGGAGCGGTTCATCACCGACGAAATCATTCTTCAACGCCGTCAGCAGACGTTCCATGGAGAGAGCCTTATCCTCAAAGACAAACTTCTTTATCGCTGCCAAAGAGTTGGCTACATCGGCAATACCGGTGAACTGGGGAGCCGGACCGACATTGTAGATTGCACCACCCTTCAGGTAATCAACTCCAGTGTGCGTTGGCCCGTCCATGACAGACGAGACATAGGGCTCGGGACAAAGGGTTGCATGCGCATCTTCGATTGCAAAGGTTGAAATAATCACATGCCGGGTAAGATAGGCAACCTGGGCACAAAAGGCCTCATACAGCTCGGCATAACTTGTGAACAGACGGGCATCCCCGGTCTCAAGTCCCCAGGGAGTTTCGGAGGGAACAAGCAGCGACTTGCCGTTGAACAGCGCCCACTCCAGACATGAAGCCAGGTTCAGCGGTCCCGCATCGCTGTATTTCCACATTTTCCCACCAATCATGGACTCACTGCAGCCCCTGACCACGAAATCATAGGCATCTTCCACCGATGTACCGGCAGAAAGCATCATCCGGATGCCGACTTCATCATTATGGAACTGGGGCATCCCGCCCCCGCAGGCAACTACCTCTATGGCTTCCTCAAGGAACTTTCTCGGAATATTCTTATGATAACGCAAGGCAAGCGACGGACTGACCAGGTGAACATCCCTGGTTGCCTGCAGGCAGAGATATGAGAGTTCATTTACAGCATCTTCACCCTCTGGGGTGACTCCCCCGATAGTCACCATCTGCGTTACCATGTATCCTGCAACATAGGTAGCAGTTTTTTCCGCTTCGATGGGAATCACCTCGGCATTCTTTATCCAGAGGCACTCCATGATCTCCAGGGCCCGTTCCTCGGTCAACTTCCCGCAGGCAATATCTTTTCGGTAAAAGGGCAGCATGAACTGATCAAAGCGGCCCAGTCCGAAACTGGCCCCGCACTGCACCATTTTCGTACCCATCTGCACAAACCAGCAGAGCTGGGCTGCCTCATGGAAACTTTCAGCCGGCTCATAGGGAACCCTTGCACAGATTTCAGCTATCTGCTCAAGTTCCGCTCTGCGGATACTGCTCCGCTCAGCAGCGGCAAGCTCGAGCGCCTTGTCACGATGCCGCTCGCCAAGGATCTTCATGCCGTCACAGCAGAGAATGATACCTTCAAGAAAATGTATTTTTTCATGATCACCGGGCCTACTGTAGGATAATTCACGTAATGCTTCCCGGGCTTCCTGCTCAATGCCCCTGAAACCCACCTTCACTAGATGGGGAAGGTAGGGGGCATTATGCCCGACCCCCCGCAGTGATTTCTGCACTTCACCGGCAAAATTAGTTCCGTAAGTCAATTTTTTGGTATCTGGAGGCAAATGGTTGACCACATGCTCGTGGACCGACTTGCCTTTCCAGTAGGGAATAATCTCTTCCCTGAGCTCCTGCTTCTGCTCTTCACTGATCAGATAGGGATCCTGAGCCCGGCTGGATATGGTATCGAGCTCTTCAAGCACCCATTCCCAGGAATAGTCCGGAGCAACCATGGCAAACTTGGGGCGGGACCCGGGGTTTCCAATGATCAGTTCTCCATCCTGTATGACTATAGATTTCTCCATACAGTAGCGCTTGAAGGCCTTGCCCCTGCGGATGGAGAGGGGTTCACCTTCGGTCTCACGATAGACCTCAGTATAGATCCGGGCTCGTTCCAGACAGATAGCAGGAGGGTTCTCAAAGTATTTCCTGCGCAACGATCGGATTCTATCACTGCATCCCATAGCATACTCCGATTCAGGATAGTGCTGCTTGAACTGCGGTGAGACAGGTTCATAGAGCGTGTACTGCTCATCTTCAAAGAGATAGGGAAGCTTTATATCAGCCTGCATTCTGTCTGGTCTGTAGGTATCTGCCACGACACTCCTCCACTATGCAATGCATCAGGATAAACGGACACCCTGCCGCTGCAACTCTCTCTGCACGGCCGGGATATCAACTTCTCTCGCGGTACTGCCGCTCTTCACAGCCGTTGCGGCAGCAGTGCCTGCGCCCTGCCCGGTTACGGTGCAGCACATCATCTGCCGGGTGGCCGCGTGCGACAGCTTATCGCCGGCAACTGATCTGCCGGCAACAAGGAGGTTCTCGACACCCTGGGGAAGCATGATCCGATACGGAAGCTGAAAATAGCGACCGGTTGTCGGTATATAGACTTTGCCGTAGGCATCGAGGAATTCGGGGAATATCCCAATCGAGTCCTCAAAGGATTTCTGCTCAAGAATATCTCTCTCCGTCAGCTGGTAAGCTCCGATTATCTTTCTTGATTCCCTCGCCCCCACCGAGGAGCCGAAGCTGCGCAGCTTGGCATTCTCAAATCCCGGAGTGCTCTTTTTCAGGGCATCCAGGATCCACATGCAGTGCTGCCGCCCCTCCATCTCTGCCCTGGTCAGATCATGCACATCGGTAGAGTCTATACCCTTGACGCGGCAGGCATTAATGTGGGTAGCCTCCCCATAGTCATTGACGCTGTGCCAGAAGGCCTCAACCCAGATATCCTTTGGTATTTTCCCTTCGCTTTTTGCAATTTCAAACGGATCACTCAGATACGGAGTCCTGATACCGCTCTCTTTGCCTGAAGTCTCCCTGGCCCAGTCGGTGATATATTTCGGATGCGCTTCAACATATTCATAGAATCTCTTCTTGTTCACACCGCTGCAGCCGAAACTCATCGTCACCGACATCAGCTGGTCCTTCGGATCAAGACGATAGGGAGCACCGCAGAAATGGGCGATATCGGCATCCCCGGTTGCATCGATGACCTGCCTGGCAAGGATGGCCCTGCGACCAGTCTTGCTCTCAGTGATCACTCCGGTAACGGCAGAACCTTCCATTACAGCCTCCACCGCATAGCAATGAAGCAGGGAGGTTATGCCGGCCTCCTGTACCATCACATCGGCGATGTACTTGAACATGTCGGCGTCAAGCATCTCACCGAGTGAGTAGTACTCCCGATTGGGAATCCCCATCTCCCGGTGCCGTCGCTCAAACTCCATGCCGATGCCATCCGATTCCACCGTACCTTCGGTCCGATACCATGCGATGGTCTCTACCTGTGACTGCGTGATGTTTCCACCGAAAGAGCCGTAGCGTTCAACAATCATGGTTTCCACACCGCACCTTGCTGCTGCCAGGGCAGCTGCAAGACCGGCAGGGCCACTGCCAATTACCAGCACATCCGTTTCAGCTATAACCGGCACAGCCCGGGCTGCTTCATGTATGGTTTTCATCCTTCCTCCAGAATATATCAGAGAACTGACTTCAAGGCTGAGACAACCAGTTCGACATTCTCCTTTCGGGCAGTATGTCCCATCAATCCTATTCGCAATATCTTCCCGGCAAGCGGGCCAAGCCCAGCACCGATCTCACTACTGTAGGAATCTCTCAGCTCTGCCCTGACCCTGGCTTCATCCACTCCCTCCGGGACAAGCACGGCATTGAGCATCGGCAGCCGGGATTCGGGAGCTACCAGCATCTCCAACCCCATGGCTGCCAGTTCGCTGACCAGCAGTTCATGCATCTGCCTATGACGGGCATAAACATTTTCCGCCCCCTCTTCCAGTATCAGGTAAAGGGCTTCGTACAGTCCGTAGAGCATATTAATCGGAGCAGTATGGTGGTAGACCCTGGTTTTACCGCTCCAGTAGTTGATAATCATGTTCATATCAAGGTACCAGTTGGGTACTTTGGTTTTCCGATTCCTAATAGCTTCCACAGCAGCATCGGAAAAGGTCACCGGAGACAGCCCCGGAGGACAGGAGAGACATTTCTGGGTACCACTGTAGAGGGCATCAATACCATTGGCATCGACATTCAGAGGAATTCCCCCGAAACTGGTCACCGCATCAACAAGAAACAGCGCTCCGGCTGCTTTCACAATGGGACTGATCTCCTCTATGGGATTCTTTACCCCGGTTGAGGTTTCAGCATGCACGATAGCAACAATTTTATACTGCTTTTCCGACACTGCCGTTGCAACATCAGCCGGTTCAATAGGTGTCCCCCACTCAGCTGTAACCAGATCTACATCAGCTCCGAGTCGTTCGGCCACATCCTCCATCCGTACTCCGAACACTCCGTTCTGAAGGATCAGTACAGCATCTCCCGGTTCAATAAGGTTGACGAAGCAGGTCTCCATACCAGCGGAACCGGTACCTGAAACAGGGATGCTGAGAGGATTCTTGGTCTGCATCAACTCCTGCTGCATCTCTTTGATTTCATCCATGACCTGTATGAAACTCTTATCCATATGGCCAAGTGTATACCGTGACAGAGCCTGATACACCTCATCAGGAACACAAGAGGGCCCTGGTCCCATCAGTTTGATTTCCTGGATATCATGCAGTAGATTTTTCATGCGTACTCCTTATTTTGTATATATGCATTCTCATATGCAGTGAAAAAAAGATTGGAGAGCAGCAGCAGGCTCCAGGCCTGTAAGGACCATCCTCAAAGGATTCCCAATTAACTATGGATACCAGCTAATCACTTCCGGGAACTCTGAAACCCAACCATCACACTCCAATCTTCACCCCACTGCATATACTCGTAATGGATACTGTCGGATAATCCGGACCGGATAATCCGACAGTATTCTTTTCGGTACATTACTGGGTTAATCAGTCAACCTTGGCAGCCCTGATTTTATCAAGAGTCTTACCTTCCATCTCTTCGAGACCAGCAGGAATCGTGGGATACCAGTTGGCATTGGCCCACACTTCAGGAGGAAGGCATCGTTCAATGTCAGCCTTCAGTGAGGCATCAACAAATTCAAGAGAGCCCTTGGAGGCTGTCACATATTTAGCCTTATTTGTCAGCAGAGCTGCATTTTCAGGCCGCAGCGCGAAGTTGATCCAGGCATAGGCAGCTTCGAGATTTTCGGACTTTGAGGGAATAGCGAAGGTATCCATCCATGCCATCGGGCCGCTTTCAGGAGCTACATAATCAATGTCCGGATTTTCAGCATGCAGGCTCCAACCCACTCTTTCCGATTCCAAGCCAAGCCAGATTTCACCGGTTCTGAATCCTTCAAGCAGGACATCAGCATTTTCCGTGTAGTATTTAATGACCGCCTTACCTTCAACAAACTTCCCTTCCATATCATCAAGATACGCCTGGTAAGCTTCCCGATCATTATAGAGGCCGAAAGGATCATAGCCAAAAGCGTATCCCATTGCCAGAAGGATCGGACGTTTCATCTTGTAGGCAACTTTACCGGTATATTCGGGATTGAGCAGGGAGTCATAATCCACAGCACCCGAAATTTTCGCTGTATTTACCACCAGCCCCTTTGTCCCTACGGTATAGGGTACAGCATAGGATTCACCATCAACAAGCGTGTTCTTCTTTGCTGATTCCAGCATCTCCTGATCAATCTGGTTCATATCCAGCCTTGAGTAGTCGATCGGCTGATAGATCCCATACTGCTTGGCCACTGCAGAAATGCGGTCCACACTGGGATTTGCCAGATCAAATCCGCCTCCTCTGGTGGCCCGTAACTTGGAGATCATCTCTTCGTTGTTGCTGAGGGTCAGCTCGACTTTATACCCCGTCTCTGCCTCAAACTTTTCCACCAGTTCCGGCATGGCATAGCTTGACCAGGTTAACAATCTGAGAACTTTGTTCTCCTCTTCCTTAGCACCTTCTGCAACCACTGAAACCATGATTACTGCTAGAACCAAAAGAATTGCCAACATTTTCTTCATAATATCCTCCATTTTTTTTCTTGCCTTCAGGCAAGGAATTACCTCAATTACTGACTCTCTGCAGCGCGGTTACTGGCAAAATAGTTAACCAATGCAAGGGCTGAAAAGAATATGATTATCAGGAAAGATACTGCATTTACCACCGGTGTGGATCCATCCCGAACCTGAGTGAAGAGCACAATGGGCATGGTAGGATCTGATCCGACAAGAAACAGGGTGGTATTGAAGTTATCGAAGGAAAGGATCAGTGCAATTGCTGCCCCGGCTATGTGCGCCGGCCTGAGATACTTAAGGGTAATATGCCATAGCACAGCAAATCGGTTTGCTCCTAGGTTGTAGGCAGCCTCTTCCAGTGTGCGGTCAAATTTTTTCAGACGTGCAAGAATCACCAGAAACACAAACGGTGTGATGAACGTTGACTGCCCGAGCACAACCAGTACATAACCAGGGCTGAGAAAAGCCAAATCCAGTCCGATAGTATCTTCCAGAAAGAAACCGATTGCATTGAATGATGAAAGAATTGATATTCCGATAATTACCCCAGGGATGACCAGCGGAGCTATCACAAGAAAATAGATCAGCTTCTTGAACCTGAAATCCTCATGCTCAATCAGAAATGCCGCAAGCGTTCCGATGAGGGTGGTCACCACCATGACTGCAATCGAAACCTTGAAGGAAGAGACGATTCCCTTGAGATTCCTGACATCATGAAACAGCCCGATACGATCAGGCCCGGAACTCAAAAACCAGTCCAGGGTAAATCCTTTCCAGGGCAGAGAGGTGAAGTTCGAGTTGTTGAATGCCAGCAGCATGACAAGTATCAGGGGAATGAAGAGCAGAGCATAGAACAGTATCAGAAATATATTGAATCCAATCAGGTAACGTTTTTTGTTTGGCAGGCTGCGTATCATTTTTCCATCACCTCACTTAATTTCTGTCGCGTGATTTTCAGGAATGACCAAACCACCATAGAGGAGATCACCAACAGCAGGAATCCGAAGGCTGCCCCCTGATTCCAGTTGAAATAGTGAATAAACTGGTTGTAAATCTGTTGAGTGAACCATAAAGAGTTTTTCCCACCAATCAATGTCGGAGTAACATAACTGCCGGTTACCAGCATGAAGACAACGATACATCCGGAAGTGATTCCAGAGATGCAATGCGGCAGGATTATCTGCCGCCAGATGACCAGCTTCTTTGCTCCCAGGTCATAGGCCGCCTCTATCAACGAATCGTCCAGGGTATCCATAACTCCGATGATTGGAACCAGCATGAAGAGAATATTTGTATAGACGAACGTGAAAATGATTGCCCGGTCATTGAAAAGCATCTGCAGCGGTTCCTGCAATATCCCGATATTGAGAAATATTCGGTTGATCACCCCGCTCTCACGCAACAGGGTCATTATTCCATAGATTCGCACCAGGCCGCTGACCCAAAAGGGTACCAGTGCCATCATCATCAGAAACCCTTTATTCTTCGGCTTTGCAATTTTACTGATGTAGAAGGCGACCGGCAGAGCAATCACCATGGTAATAAAGGTCACAATCAGTGAAATTACCGCGGTACGCACATAGGTAAGCCAATAGACCCGTTCCTGGAAAAAATTCGTGTAATTCTTCAGGGTGAAACCCATCTCACCATAGTAATCATTGCCCTGCAGGGAGAGAATCATCAGCCCGATCTGAGGCAGTATGAAAAAGAAGAGAATCCACAGCAGGACGGGGATGAAAAAGATATAGAAACCGGCTGAGTGTCGTCTATTCCTGACTCTCTTCAATGTCTTCATACACCCCCCCTTTCCCCAGATCTTTGAAGCATATGGCCTGCTCGGCATGCCAGCCAATGGTAATCTCCTCATTGACATTGATGTTTCTCATATAGGCATCCTTGGGGATCCCAACAAACATCTCCATATCGGTTCCGATTATCGATACCAAATATCTACTGTTGCAGCCCTCAAAGAGGATAGCCTTGACCCTGGCTCTTATCCGGTTCATACCAGCTATTGATTCTGCAGGGTTGACCAGAATGGATTCCGGTCTGATAAAGAGCTCCGCCTTATCACCAACGCCAAGGGAGTTCTTGATGCTGCTGGTGACAGAGAGATTCTCGGCCAGCTGAATGGTTGCCGAACCCGTTGCCACAGATCGGCAGATTCCGAGCATACGATTATTCTCCCCGACAAACTGAGCTACAAATGAGGTTTTCGGATTGGTGTAGAGATCCTGTGGTGTCGCCACCTGCTCAAACTGGCCGTTACTCATGACTGCAACTTTGTCTGACATCACCATAGCTTCAGACTGATCATGCGTGATATAGACAAAGGTGGTCCCAACATCTGCCTGCAGCTTCTTCAGCTCAACTTTCATGTGTTCCCGCAGTTTCAGATCCAACGCTCCCAGCGGCTCATCGAGCAGCAGTACTGTCGGATCAAGAACTAGACAGCGGGCAATTGCTACACGCTGTTTCTGCCCACCCGAAAGATGCTGCACCTTTCGGTTCCCAAAACCCGGTAGGCCTACCCGTTCAAGCATATCCTCTACTTTCCGATAGGCATCCCGACCCTTCTCACCTCTCCGTTTCAGCCCGAAAGCCACGTTCTCCTTCACATCCATCATGGGAAAAAGGGCAAGATTCTGAAAAATCAGGTTTACGCTGCGTTCATTCGGCGGTACGTTATCCATATCTTTTCCGCCAATCTCTATTCTTCCTGAAGAGGGTTGGTAGAAACCTGCTATCATACGAAGGAGGGTTGTCTTACCGCATCCGGACGGTCCCAGAATTGAGAAGAACTTCCCATCCTCAACATCAAAGGAGACAGCATCCACAGCGGTAAAGTCTCCGAACCTCTTGGTAATCTGCTGAACTGACAAATCAATTTTCATAGAACTTCCTTTATCCAATCTCCTGTTGATCAATCTATGTGCCATATATCTGGGAGATCTTGGCTGCAATCTGCAGCAGATGCTCCTTGATCTCATCCACCCGCGATATTGATACTCTGCTTGCGGGACCTGTTACGCTGATGCTGGCAATGGCGCTTCCCATCTGGTCGATGATTGGAGCGGCAACACATCTGACTCCCTCTTCACACTCCTCATCGTCTATGGCATACCCAAGATCACGGATTTTTTTGAGTTCGTTTATCAGATCCTCTTTATTATCTATGCTGTTGTTGGTAAGCGGTGTCAGTCCAATGCTCTCGATATACTGATCAATATCCCTCTCAGAATAGTTCAGCATCAGGATCTTCCCGACACCGGTGCAGTGCAGCGGTGCCACCTTGCCAATCAGGTGCAGGGTCCGCAACATACTGTTCGGACCTTCTGCATAGTCAACGTAGAGCGCTTCCGAGTCCTGCTCCACTACCAGGCATGAGGACTCATGGCACAAATCAGACAACTCCTGCAGATAGGGACGCGCAATATCCCTGATACTCATCTTCGAGCTGATCAGCTGCCCCAGATATGGGATCTTGAAGGTCATGAAGTACTGCTTGGTATCAGGATCCTGCTGTACATACTTATTCGCAATAAGTGTGCTCAAAAGACGAAGAGCGGTAGATTCAGGCATGCCCGTCTCTTCCGCAATTTTCTGAAGACGCAGCTTTGGCTTGCTGTGCGAAAGCAACTCTATGATTGCCAGCGCCCTGAGCAGCGTCTTGTTCCCGGTCTCTTTTTTTGTGTTTGCTGTTGTATCCATAGAGAGAGCATAGCATGGGAATTTTGGAAAATAAAGTATTTTTTGAAATTTAATTCCATTTTTGTATTTATTTAAAATATATTTCCACTTTATTATTTTTATGTAATAAATCTCCATTATTATCAACATTGCTATCTTACCCATAGCGAGTCATCTTCAAACGACAGTTCACCCGCTGTGATAGATACTTCTTCCGACTGTCCTTTAGCTTTCTGCTGCAGAGAAAAGAGAACTTCCTGTTTATTCTGTTTGCGGTGGCATAAATTATCACTATATTACCAGTATGAGAAGTGTACGCGGAAAGAGAGCCCTGATTACCGGAGGGGCCAAGCGGCTTGGCAGAGAGTGCGCCCTGGCCCTTGCAGCCCGGGGAGTCGATATCATCCTTCACTACAATCGCTCAGATGAGGCAGCCAGGGAGACGGAGACAGCAGTCCGGGCCCTGGGAGCAGCATGCCACAGCTATCGGGAAGATCTGCAGAACACTGAGCAGAACATGGCCTTCATCCGTTCTCTCATTGAGAGGCATGATATCCACATCCTGATCAACTCAGCCTCAGTATTCCCTACTGACACGCTCTATG
>CAZSBC010000107.1:0-11217 GCA_964605195.1 uncultured Spirochaetales bacterium
GCCCTCAAGGATGATGCGCTGGTTGCTGCGAGTCAGCTTGGGGTCGGGAATCGGGATAGCCGACAGCAGTGCCTTGGTATAGGGATGTATAGGGTTTTCATACAGCTCCTGGCTTTCGCACACTTCAACCAGTTTGCCGAGATACATGACTCCTATCCGGTCTGAGATGTGCTTGACCATGGAGAGGTCATGGGCGATGAAGAGGTAGGTCAGTCCCAGTTTGTCCTGGAGATCTTCCAGCATATTCACGACCTGGGCCTGGATGGAGACATCAAGGGCTGAAATCGGTTCGTCACAGATGACGAAATCGGGTTCGACGGCCAGGGCCCGGGCAATACCGATACGCTGTCGCTGTCCCCCGGAAAACTCATGAGGATACCGGTTGGCATGCTCTTTCTTGAGGCCTACTTGCCTGAGGAGGTCATAAATGCGTTCCTGCCGCTCCTTCCCCTCGTAGAGGTTATGGGTCGTGATGCCCTCGCCGATGATGTCGTTGACAGTCATCCTGCTGTTGAGGCTGGCATAGGGGTCCTGGAAAATCATCTGCGTCTTCTTGCGGTACGGCTTGATCTGCTTCTCAGGAAGCTTTGCAATATTTACCCCTTCAATATGTATCTCTCCCCCGGTGGGGTTATACAAACGGATAATGGTCCTTCCGGTGGTTGATTTTCCGCACCCGGACTCTCCGACGAGCCCGAAGGTTTCGCCCCGTTTTATTGAGAAGCTGACATCATCCACGGCTTTCAGGTATGATTTCTCCCGGGAGAAAATCTTTCCCCGCTGGGGAAAATACTTCTTCAGATTTTTTACTTCAATCAGTGGTTGGTCATTATTCACTGGTCGCCTCCGCTGTTATGTACGTTTCCACCCTGGGTGCATCTGGATGCAGCAGCCAGCAGGCAGAAGAGTGGGTGTCGGAAATGGTGAACGTGGGCGGCTGCTCATGCTGACAGATTTCCATGGTGTGGGGGCATCGGCTGCTGAACGGACACCCGGCAGGAGGATGCAGCAGATCAGGAGGTGATCCCTTGATGGGGATCAGCCGCTCCTTGGATGAGACATTCATCTTTGGGATGGATTGATGCAGACCGACGGTGTAGGGGTTCTGGGGGTTGTAGAAGATATCGTTTTCCGTACCGGTCTCCATAATGGTTCCCCCATACATTACTACGATATGATCACAGACTTCGGCAATGACACCGAGATCATGGGTGATGATTATGATGGAGGTGTTGATCCGGTCCTTGAGGTCCTTCATCAGTTCAAGGATCTGTGCCTGTATCGTAACGTCGAGGGCCGTTGTGGGCTCATCGGCAATGAGCAGTTTCGGGTTGCAGCTCAGTGCGGTAGCAATCATGACCCGCTGGCGCATACCGCCGGAAAACTGGTGGGGGAAGTTCTTGATGCGTTTCTCCGGCTGGGGAATGCCTACCAGCTTGAGCATCTCAATGGCCCGGGCTACGGCTTCTCTCTTTGTGAGGGCCTGATGCCGGCGGATAACTTCCACCATCTGATTTTCAATGGTGTAGACCGGGTTCAGAGAGGTCATCGGATCCTGGAAAATCATAGATATGTCATTTCCCCGGAGCTGACTCAGCTCTCTTCTGCTCATCGTGGTAAGGTCCCTGCTCATGAACTCTATGGAACTGCCCTCCTTGATCCTTCCGGGATCCTGTATGAGACCCATGATTGAGAGGGCTGTTACGCTTTTCCCACTGCCTGATTCACCGACGATACCGAGGACTTTTCCCTTCTCCAACGTGAATGTGGCCCCGCGGACAGCCTGGATTTCACCGAGGTGTGAAAAAAATGAGGTGCGTAGATCTTTTACGTGCAATAGTGTACTCATAGTGCTTATCCTTTTCTCAGTCTCGGGTCGAGAGCGTCTCTCAGACCATCTCCCAGCATATTGAATGACAGCATCGTCAGGGCAATTGCCAGGGCAGGGAAGAAGAGCTGATAGGGGTATGAGAGCAGGCCGCTCAATGCATCATTGGCCAGGGTTCCCCATGAGGCCATCGGGGCCGAAACACCCAGTCCGATGAAACTGATGAACGATTCGGTAAAGACGGCCGACGGGATCATCATCGTCATGGAGACGATGATGGGACCGATTGCGTTCGGAATGAGATGGCTGGAGATTATCTTGTTACGGGGAACACCTAGGGCACGGGCTGCCAGGACAAACTCTTGCTCCTTCAGGCTCAGCACCTGACCTCTGACAAGCCGTGCCATGACAACCCAGTAGACCGATGCAAGGGCTATGATCATGGTCATCAGCCCTCTGTTCCCGATTACCACCATGATGAGAATTACGTAGAGGATCAGGGGGATGGAGTTGATCAGGTCAACTATACGCATCATGATGTTGTCGGTGCGGCCCCCCTCATATGCGGAGATTGAGCCGTAGAAGACACCTATGAAGAGGTTGACCAGACTTGCGACGAAGGCAACGGTAAGCGAGATACGTGCTCCGTACATGACCCGGACAAGGAGGCTTCTCCCGACAATATCAGTACCGAAGGGAAATCGCTTGTTCAGGACGGTCTTGACCGGCTCGGTTATCTCCCTGCCCTTGTACAGGAAGCTGTAATCGAACGGGCTGTCCATTTTGCCGGGCAGCAGATTGTATGAGAAGTCGAGCACGACTTCACGTTCACCATCCGAGTAGGTGTAGAGCTTGTTTATGGGATCCTGGTCTACCCGCTTGAGTTTCTGCAGGACAACACCCCGGTCGGAGACCCGGATGAGTTTGTAATCCTGGGTGAGAAATACGTAGAAGTCTGTATCCACCTCATAAATCTTCATTCTTGGCGGGAGGTTGGCAAAATCGATGTTCTGGTCGGAGTAGGAGACCGAAGAGAACAGCGGTCCGGCAAAACCGAACAGGATGATGAATATTACGCCGGCAAGCCCGAAGAGGGATGGCTTGTGCTTTTTCAGCCTTCTCCAGGCATCCTGCCAGTAGGTAAGGCTTGGTCTGACTGGTTCTGAATCCTGGAGGCCTGTTTTATCAATGAATGTGAATTGAGTGGAATCCATATCAGTCTTTCTCCTTCTCGAACCTGATGCGGGGATCAACAAGCGCATAGGCGATATCGACCAGGAACACCATGATGACGTAAAAAGTGGCGTAGAGAACCGTCACTGCCATAATGGTGGTATAGTCGCGGTTGGTAACACTCTCAACAAAGTACCGGCCGATTCCGGCAATGGCGAAGATGCGTTCGACAACGAACGAGCCGGTCATGATGGCAGCGATGGTCGGGCCCAGATAGGTGATTACCGGAATGACGGCATTCTTGACGGCATGCTTTGCGATTACGGAGAATTCGCTCAGCCCGTTTGCCCGTGCTGTCTGGATATAGTCAGCCCTGAGAATCTCAAGCAGACTTGAACGGGTCAGGCGTGCCACAAACGAGAGGGAATAGCCGCTGAGCGCGACAATCGGACCGATATAACTGGCAAAGCTGGAGAGCCCGAAAGGTGGCACCCAGCCAAGGCGTCCGGCAAACAGGTAGATGAACACCGTGGCGATGACAAAGCTCGGAATGGTGACTCCGAGGGTTGCCATGAACATCACGATGTAATCGGTCGGCTTGTTCTGCTTCAGTGCCGAGATTATCCCTACCGGCACCCCGAGGATGACAATGGCAAGGATTGCCAGAAACCCGATCTTGGCCGTATTGGGAAACCCGGAAATGATCAGATCGTTCACGCTCGTGCCGATTTTCTGGAACGATGGTCCCAGATCGAAGGTCACCAGTCCTTTGATATAATCAAAGTACTGCTGATACAGCGGTGCATCGAGGTTGTATTTGGCCTCGATAACCCGCAGGATTTCATCGGGTATCGCCTTCTCGCGTGTGAAGGGGCCTCCCGGAATTGCATGCATCATGAAAAATGTTACGGTAGCAATTAGCAGAATGGTCAGTATTGAATAGAAAAAACGCCTCAGGAAATATCTGCCCATGGTTACCTCCCTTGTAATTGAACTAGATACCATTATATCAGCTGGCTTCAAGCTTTTTCAAACAAAAAAACTCCTACTATCTTATATCCCTTTTATACAAGGTGCAATACGTAGGTACCATGCAAAACATGTCTGTTGGATCAGCGGAGAATCATAGTACTTTCAGCTGGTTATGGGGTAATCAAGAAAAACCCACCACCCGAAGAATGTTCAGGTGGCGGGACTATAATTGAATCACACCAATTAAGAAACAGAGTCTCCTGCAAAGTTCTGAAACTTTGCAGGAGCAAGACAGCTAACGCTTATCTGTTAACTGTTGCATAGCGGAAATCGGTTCCGCTGAGCTGTGACCGTGACCAGCCCTTGACAGCCGGACTTGAAAGCAGACTGTCGGTATAGTGATACACAGGAATAATCGGCAGTTCGGTCATGAGAATGTCCTGAGCTTCATAGAGTGCTGCGTAATGAGCTTCATCGGTGGTAGCCATCAGCGCTCTGTTCATTGCGTCATTATAGGCGGGATTGTCAAAGTTCGGATCGTTGTAGGCGTTGCCTTCGGTGAAGATGGCAAGCAGACCGCTCGGGTCGAGGAAGTCAGTTATCCAGCCGCCGCGGGCAACTTCATAGTCCCCGGCCTTTCTTGTGTCCTGGAATACTGCCCATTCCTGGTTCTCGAGGGAAACATCGAGCCCAAGGTTGGTTTTCCACATCTCCTGTACCATTTCAGCTACGAGCTTGTGACCTTCACTGGTGTTGTACATAAGGGTGAATGAGGGGAAACCCGCACCATTGGGGAACCCTGCTGCAGCCATCAGCGCTTTTGCTTCGGCATACTGTGAATCGTCTGTCTCGATGCCATAGTTGCCGGCAGTTTCGAAGAAGTCGTTGCCATCGGCATCAGGGAATCCTGGGGGAACGAAACCGGGAGCGGGAACCTGGCCGCCGGCCAGAACTTCCACGATCTGTTCACGATCGATGGAGAGGGTCAGGGCACGTCGTACGCGGGCATCCTGCCAGAGATCGAGGTCCATGTTGAAGTTGTAGTAATAGGTTCCCAGCAGTGGGAAGATGTAGAATTCAGGATTCTCGGCAATAAGTTTCGGAACTTCTGCCGGGGGTACGTCGTTGAGGAAATCCAGCTCGCCAGCTTTGTATGCTGTGTAGGCAGTGGAAGCTTCATCGATGAATTTCACATTGATTGTATCAATTTCAACATTCTCAGCATCCCAGAAGTAGGGATTCTTCGTAAGGGTAAGGCCGTCACCGATAACATATGAAGTAACGGTAAATGGACCGTTGCTTACATACAGGTCGGGGTCTTTTGCCCATGCACCTTCCGGACCGGCTTCAATTGCTGACTGCTTTACAGGAGCAAAGTGGTAGAAGGAGGTAAGTGATACGAAGTAGGGGGTCGGAGCAATAAGCTCAACCTGCAGCGTGAGATCATCAATGGCCTTTACGCCGGCTTCATCAACAGGTACTTCGCCGAGGGTGGCTGCAGTGGAGTTGACAACATTGGTGTACTCCCAGAGCCAGCTGTATTCGGATGCCGTCAACGGATCCATAGCTCGTTTCCAGGCGTATTCAAAGTCGTAGGCCGTAAGGTCGGAACCGTCAGACCACTTTGATTCACGCAGATGGAACGTGATGGTCAATCCGTCTTCTGAAACATCCCAGCTCTTTGCGATACCGGGTCGAACTTCACCGTTTCTCTCTACAACGAGAGTCTCAAACGTATTGGCTATGATGTCACCACCGTCGGTAGCTCCGTTCAGACCGGGATCGATTGTCTTCGGATCAGCTGCCAGGTTCCAGTTCAGAACCATTTCCTGCTCAGCAGCAGTCTCTTCTGCTGCTGCCGCAAAGAGGGCTGTTGATAGAACAAGTGTAAAGAAAACTGATAAAAACAAAATTTTCTTCATCTGTAAAACCTCCATGAAACTTGTAATTGATATGTAGCGATTTGCTACTTCTATAAAGTTACCGCAAAACAGTTGGAAAAACAAGTTTTTTGTTACTCAGTTTACTGAAAGAACGGGAATTCTCAGTGAAACAGGGTGATAATCGGTAAAATCCTGAACAAGGTAGAGTCAAAGCCATGACACGGTTCAGGCTGCAATAGATGGCTGTTCCGGTCAGCCTCTGTCTGCCGCAGAGGGACAGGACTCATTATGCGTTGGTACGTAGGGAATGCATTTCTGAGTGATCTGTTAACCCTTTTTAGATCCAGTTCCTGTCAGCCGACAGTCTCAGCCAGTCCGTTGCAGTACTTCCGCATGTACTCGGTGAACTTATGCTGCTCCAGCGGCGGGGTGAAGTAGTAACCCTGGACATAATCGACCCTGAGGCTGCGGGCAAATTCCAGATGGGAACGGTGCTCAATCCCCTTCAGCATGTTCTTCAGCTGCATGCTCCGGGCTGCCTTTACTATGGTCTTGTAGAAGCGGAACTCCTGGGCCATACCGATCTCCCGCAGCATATCTGCCTGCCCGTCATCTTCCCGGCTGCAGGCAGCCGATAGGACCGACTTGTCTATCTTCACCGTATCGAAGGCATTGAAGAGAAAAGAGCGCAGGGCGAAGGCATCGGAGGTGAAGAGGTCGATGGCGACCCTGAAACCCGCACTGCGCAGGCGGCTGATGCTCTCTATCATGAAGGGAGCGGTGAGTGGCTCATCCTTGATATCGAACTCTATCTGTTCCGTCAACAGACCGTAGCGGTGAGCCAGCTCCCCGACATCGTCTATGCGCAACTCCCGCAGGGTATTGGCACTGATGTTGATCATGATGAGGAAGTCATCAGTTATCAGCTGCTGCTGCTTCAGATCCCAGATGGCATGGAAGGTCTTGTTGATTACCCGGAAGTCGATATCCTTCAGCATATTCTTCTCGTTGGCAATCTCGGTGAACTTGCGGGCCTCAATGACCCGGTAACGATTCTTCTGCCACCGTACAAAGCTTTCACAACCCACAATGGAGTTGGTGCGCAGGTCAATGACCGGTTGAAAGAAGGGGTTGAACTCGTCAAGTCTGAAACTCTCTACCATGGATAGGGTGAAGTCATCGATATCGCACTTCAGGGAGCGCAGCGAGTCATCGGCAATGAGGTAGGGTTCCCGCCGCTCCCAGGCAGCGATCCTTGTGAACCTGGCCAGATGAACCAGGTCCAGGACGGTGGCAAATTCCCGTCTGATGCCCTGGGAGGCCGTACCGACGGCCAGGCGGATAAAGTGCCGGCTGTCGACGGGAATGGATTCCAGCAGGAAATTGAAGCGGCTGCATATCTCTCTTGTTATATCGAGCATCTCCCGCTGCCGCTCATCAAAGGCAGCCTCCGGGTTGCGGAACCTGGTGACGATGATGGCCTGGTTGCGTTCAGGGGTATAGACATGCTGCCGGCCGAAAAGGTTCACCAGTCTGGTGAGGAACTCGTCATGATAACTCCAGTCGAAATGCTCATCTACCATGGTGTGGTACTTGCCGTTGTTGCGGTACTCCAACGCAATGCAGAAGCACTCATCAACCGGTACCCGGCGATAACGTTTCCGGATAAGAGCGGATACTTTCTCCGGGTGTGGCCGCTCGTCACGCCGGAAGAGAGTGAGGAGAGCTATGACCGATAGCAGCGCAGCTGCACCGAACTGGATACCCCGCAGGGCAGGATTCTCCATCCTGGAGAGGGTTATGAGAATGATCAGGGTTGCTACCAGCAGATATACCGGCAACATTCTTCGATACCGCATAGTGTTACTCCATTATCCTTCATGTCGGCAGGATGTAAGTTCCCGACCTTTGTCACAAAGGTCGGGAGTATATACGATGACAGGGTTACTGGAAAAAGGAGAACCCGGTTACCACCGGCTGAAAGAGCACTCCCCAAAACCGGCCCTGTCCTGCAAACCGGTCGGGAATGCAATCCCACATCACACAACTGTTCTCACCCATCCTGTTTTCGCTCAGCTGCCAACCTCGTTTCACTCGGATGGAGACCGACATCGTTTCACTCTGTCGGTGACCGACCTCATGTCATTCGGTCGGTTTAACGTAGTAGCTGCCGCGGTTTTTCAGCAGCAATTTGGTTCCTTCAACGATGGCTGTCATCGGTTTCCTGGAAATGTGGAAATCAAGGGTGACACGCTTTTTCAGAAACTCATCCACTCCCTCGATAAGGGCTCCTCCCCCGTTGATCACGATGCCGTTGACGATGATGTCGGCTGACAGCTCGGCCGGTGTGCGCTGGAGTACTTTGAGAATTGTGGTTGCGATGCTCTCGAATGGTTCCACGAGCACATCCCTGATCTCGCTTTCGGTGACTGTGATCTTCTTCGGCAGCCCGGTGACGATGTCGCGACCACTGGCAGTGCTCTTGCGCTCGTTGACAATGGTCTCACGCAGGGAGCCGATCTCCTCCTTGATGCGTTCAGCAGTCTTCTTACCGATCAGTAGTCCGTGTTTGTACTGCAGGTGGTTGATGATTTCATTGTCGAAGTAGTTCCCGGCAACCCGTATCGATTCCGAAACGACGATATCGCCGAGCGAAAGGACTCCGATATCGGTGGACCCTCCTCCGATGTCGATCACCATGGTTCCCTGGCTGCTGTAGATGTCTAGTCCGGCACCGATTCCGCCTGCCTTCACCTCCTCCTCGATGAAGACATCGTGGACACCGAGCTTGAGGGAGAGCTCCATCAGTGAGTTCTTCTCGAGCTGGGTAACTTCGGAAGGACAGCAGATCAGCAGAGTGGAGCTGCTGAGGTCTATGTCAAAGCTTTCCACCTTTTTCAATGCAATCATGATCAGCTGTCGTGCTGCATCCATATCCGATATGACTCCCTGGTTCAGGGGGCTTATGATCTTTATGCCGCTGTGACCCCTGCCGATCATGCTGGAGGCCTTGTGTCCCACGGCGAGAACCCGGCTGCTCTCGTACTCCACGGCTATCACCGAGGGTTCGTTGAAGATGATTCCCTCACCGTCCACATAGACCAGCAGGTTGGCTGTCCCGAGGTCTATCCCGATATTTGCGCCCTTTTTCTTCAGACGTGTCTTGATCTTCTGTACTTCCATACTATTCTCCCTGGTTTTCTTGTTCATACGTGCTCCTCCCTGCTACATCTGCAGCGGATTGATCAGGTAGTCACCCCGGTTCTTCAGCAGGAACTTGGTTCCCTCTGCCACGCAGGTGAGGGGGTTGGCAACTATCCGCACCGGTACGTTGATATGCTTCTTCACAAACTCGTCCACACCGCCGACGAGTGATCCTCCGCCGGTAAGCAGGATTCCGGTCCGGTAGATATCGGCAGAAAGCTCGGGGGGGGTGTCCTTGAGTACTGCGGCAATGAGCTTGACGATTTCGTGAAAGATCGGCAGCAGTACCTCCCGCAGCTCTTCGGTGGTAATGGTCGTCCACTGCGGGATGCCCTTGACGAGGTCCCGGCCGGCATACTTGGCCGAGACAGATTTGACCGTATCATGGATGTCGGCCAGTTCGAATTTGCACTTCTCGGCAGTCAGTTCCCCGATCTCTATATTCCGGGTCTTCTTGATATATTTTGCAATCTCATCATCCATGTAGTTGCCGGCCATGCGGATAGTACGTGAAAGTACTATGTCCCCGTAGGAGAGGATACCGATGTCAGTGGTGCCGCCGCCGATGTCGACTATCATGACGCCCCGGGACTTGAAGATGTCAACACCTGATCCGAGGGCGCCTGCCTTGATCTCCTCCTCGATGAAGACATCCTGGATTCCCATATTCCGGGCCAGGTCAATCATGACATCCCGCTCGATCTTGGTCACCTCCGAGGGGCAGCAGAGCACACTGGTGGTGTTGTTGAGCTGCTTGTCTGTCAGCCGTTCGACCTGGTTGAGGACATAGGAGAGCAGTGCCTTGGCAGCCCGCATATCGGAGATGACTCCGTTGCGCAGCGGCTTTATCACCGATATCTTGCTGTGCACCTTGCCCAGCATCCTGTGGGCATCCCTGCCGGCGGCCACGGTCTTGCCGGACTCGCGGTCGAAGGCAATTACCGAGGGTTCATTGAAGATGATGCCCTTCTTCTCCATGTAGACCAGCAGATTGGCCGTGCCGAGGTCTATGCCGAGATTTATCTTCGCCTGGTTGCCAAACTTTGCTGTTCTGTTAATTGTACGTACTGCTTCAGCCATCACATAACCCCCAGATAGACCATTTTGTCGGCCTTGAGTAATTTCTTGCAGCCGTCGATGACAGCCGTCATGGGCGATTCGGAGATATGCACCGGTACATGGGTAATCTCTTCGAAATACTCCCTGATCCCGGGTATCTGCGCTCCGCCTCCGCTAAGGAGAATCCCGTTGTCCACCAGGTCGCCGGCCAGCTCGGGCGGGGTCGATTCCAGGGTTGCGATGATCGTCGCCTTGATATTCTCGAAACAACGCAGCAGCAGCTCTCTGATCTCCTTGGCAGTTATGGTGACCTCTCGGGGCAGCCCGGCCACCAGGTCCCGTCCCATGGCCTGGTATTTCAGCGGCTTGCCGTCCTCGTCGACCGGCAGCTTCCCGGTTAGGGAAGCCAGGTGTATCTTTACTTTTTCTGCTGTCTGGAGCCCGATCTCCAGCTTGTGGGCCTCCTTGACATGATCAATGATCTGGTGGTCGAAATAGTCTCCGGCCGTCTTTATCGAACGGGAGAGCACCACGTCCCCCAGTGAGAGTACGCCGAAGTCGGTGGTTCCCCCGCCGATATCGACGACGAGGTTTCCCTGGGGCTCCTCGATGGTCAACCCGCTGCCGAGAGCGGCCGCCTTGATCTCCTCGTCGATGGTCACGTTGGAGATTCCCAGACCGTGGCCGAGCTCGACGATGGCCTGCTTCTCGGTCTCGGTGATCTCAGAGGGGATGCAGATGATAAGCCTGGTGATGGTATCGACCTTCGACTCGAAAACCCGCTCCAGGGTGAATATAAGGATCTCCCTTATCATGTCGATGTCTGAGATGACCCCGCCCTGCAGCGGGCGGATAACCCTCACCTTGTCATGGGTCTTGCCCACCAGTCCCGAGGCTTCGTAGCCGACAGCGACCACATTCCCTGTAGACTGGTCGATTGCGATAATTGACGGTTCGTTGAATACCGTCCCCTGTCCTTCCACATAGATCAGGAGGTTGGAGGTACCCAGGTCAATTCCGACGGAGAGATGTTTAATCCTCTTCTCTTTCATGTTTCACTCCCTTTCACGGCATTGCGGTGCATGAAAAAGCCCTGAA
>CAZSBC010000108.1:0-11137 GCA_964605195.1 uncultured Spirochaetales bacterium
ATGATGTTGAACCAGAATAGTACAGTTTCCATATTCGACTCTCCGTTGAGCTTTTGTAAATAAGTAATTTTTTTCTGAAAGTCATACAGCCAAATCCGTAATCACAGTATCATGAAACAGCCCGGGATGCCACTGCAGAAGCTAGCTCGTAAGGGATAGGTGCATGATCGCCTCCAGCACTCCCCCGGCAACCGCCCGCGCCTTGTCGGAGATGGTAAAGCAGTTGTCCCGCACACCCCTGGGATCTATATCGCCTATCTTGAAACCTTCGGTTACGGCAATGCCGTCCATCAGCAGCCCCCTGAGCTGTAACCGCTGCATTCCCGATATAGGCCACCGCATCCCCGACTGCAACCGTATCACCTATTTCCCGGACAGCCTGCATGCTGCCGCTTCCGGGGGCACGCAGGACCCGTTCGCTGCTGTAACCGGCAATAGTGCCGGGAATGCCGGTATTCGGCAGGGTACTGCCAGCATATATCACCCTGCCGAGAGAGTGACCCCGCATGGTCTCAATGACGGCATCAACATCTTCCCCGGCAGTGAATCCCGGGCCAAGCCCGATTACGATGGGAGCCATCTGCCGGTTGGTACCCAGATTCTTCTTGGCAAGGATAGCATCCACGACAATTCCCGGGACCAGGGCACTGACGGCAGCCCCGTCAGGATCCACCAGGACGGCAACCTGCTTCTCATCCATGAGGGTCTTGGCAGCGTTGATATCCTCAGCAAGCACCCCGGTAACGCCGTCTATGGTGACTGTTTTCTCGAACACTGCCGAAGCGAAGGCAACCGTACGCCTGATCACTGTCGGTTCGGCGGTCTCGAGGGCAAGGACGCGAAACCCGGCCTGGAAGAGACGGTGGATGGTCCCGGTGGCAATATCACCGGCCCCCCGTACAATCACCAGGCTGTCATTCCCACGCTCCCGAAGGGGCCGTCCGGTGGAACCTGTCAGCACCATGAGCACCTCAGCCATGATACTCAACGCTATCTCCTCTGGCGTCTCACTCCCGATATCGAGCCCGAGCGGTGCCCGCAGTGTGTTGACAAGCTGCGGATCCACCCCCCTCTCCAGCAGCCGATTCCTAATGACCGCCACCTTCCTGCGACTGCCGAGCATACCGAGAAAACCGGCTCTACTCCCTATCAGGCTATCGAGGGCCGGGTTGTCGTGATCGTGAGTGGCGATGATGACAGCTGTACCGGCATCAATGACCGGCATCCCGACAGCCTTACTGATATCCTCATCACAGTAGAGATTTGCTGCCATGGGAAAGCGCTCCGGAGTGCAGAACTCCTCTCTCGTCTCAACGACGTCGATCATGAATCCCAACCGCTCTGCCATCTGGGCAATGGCAAGGTTGACATGCCCGCCGCCGATGAGCACCAGGCGGCGAGCCGGCAGGAAAACCTCGATGAAGATATCGAGATTGCCACCGCAGAGCATACCAATGCTTGTGGGTGAATCTCCGCTGTCAAGACGGTACTCGACAATCCTGGACCGTCCCTCATGGATGGCATCCAGGGCCTCCCCAATGACGTAGGATTCAGCCACCCCGCCACCTATGGTTCCTATCGTCTCACCTGCATTGGTTATGATCATCTTGGCATGGGTTCGCGGAGTAGAGCCGGCCGACCGGATAATTGAAGCAACGGCAAAAGGAGTGTTCGACTTCTCAAGCCGCAGAGACTCCTCAAAGAGCGATATATTCATGGAATTCACCTCGTTCGGTATGTATGGATCTTCAGTGCAGGCCTGTTCGAGAGGACCCATAGGGCCGAAAGGCCTGGAAGAGCTTTCCATAGATCGGATGCAACCGTTTCAACCTGCTCCCCAGGTATCAGGTCAGCCTGGTTTAGCACCAGCACCCGCTCTGCGGCTGCAGGCGCATTCCTGAAAATCCCATCGGGATGGGCAATGATGCTGCGCAGCGTCTCCACTGATATCCTCTCACCCTCACCCTGCCCGGTCAGCGCAGTGAACCGCTCCATGCGGTGCACCGTATCCCTCCCGGCGGCAGCATCCAGGGCGGAGAGCCCAATAACACCGATGACACAGTCGCTTACTACCGGCACCTGGGGTTCACTTTCGCCGGGGACCTTCAGGGGTCGCCCCCGTGAACCGTCGCACTCCACAATAAGGTGATCGAACCCGCAGCTCTCCGCATACCCTGATATCTTTTCGGGTGTGAACCCGGCAACCCGCCGATTCCGTGCAATCTTCTCCCGGTACCAGAAAGCCAGCAGAGCGCCACTATCTTCAGGAAGTCGGGGATCCTCTTCTCCGGCAAAAACCATATCCTCCCCGAAATCCCGATCCTCGGGATACTCGAGATGCGTTGTCGTGGTTATAAGGACATGCCTGCCGGCTACCCTGAGCTCCCTGGCCAGCGCGATCAGTATCGCGCTCTTCCCTCCTCCTCCGCAGATGGCAACTGTTCTGAAATCGGAAAAATATTGCATAAACTTCATATTCCTGCTCTCCTTGAACCATTGTACGTACAAGAATACAGTGGTTGCAGCTATTTGTGAAGCAGTAACCCTACCCGGGCAGGGAATCAATTATCCGACGCTGCTCATCCGGGGAGAGCACCGCTATGATGGTGCGTGCCATGATGATTATGCCGATAATATCAACTAAAAGCCGGGTCAGGGCAAACCTCCCCCCCAGGGCCGAAAATTCGAAGAGGAGCATTGGAATCTTGGTCGTCGACCAGGCCCCGATGAATATGAGTGCATTGAACAGGGAGGCTCCCTTGCGCATGAACACGGCAGCCACGGGAAAGGCCCCATAGAGGGGGCCTGCAGCGGCGGAACCGAGCAGAAAGCTGATTACGATCCCCTTGACCCCCGATTCGGCTCCCATGTAGCGTACCATGGTCTCCCGGGGGACCCATTCATCAAGCAGCCCGAGCAGGATGAAGATCGGGGGAAGGACTGAGAGCATCTCGAGGAGGCCAAAGGCTGAAGTCCGCAGCGATCGCATCCCGAAATCGTAGTTGACCACCAGCAGCACGCTGAAAACCAGCAGGGCAAGCAGGGGCACCCGGTAACGCCTGATAATCCGCCTCATAGCGACACCACCAAATCAATAATCAGGGCCACCGGGAAGGCGAAGAGAAAGGCCATGCTATTCCGCAGGAGGGTTGTCTTCGTACCGAAGAAACGTCGCTCGACCGGGAAGGTCAGCACGCCCACCATCATCAGGGAGGAGACAAAGGCGGCTATCTGCATGTACCCGGCCCCCCTGGAGAGCAGGAGGTCGGCCATGGGGAAGGCTATAAAACCGGGTATCAGGGTAATGCTGCCGATTGCTGAAGCAAGCAGCGTACCGAGCCAGCCCGATTCCCTGCCGATGATCCGCGAGATCGTCTCGGGGTTGAGCGCCTCGACCACTATTCCCACCAGCAGCAGGATCGCAAGGATCTGGGGCAGAATATTCTCCAGTGCCCTCCAGGCCTTCTTTAGGGCCTTGAGACTTCTCTGCCGGCTCTTGCCAAGCGATATCAGGAGGCAGATACCGGCAGCCGCATAGAGCATTATCGTCGTCATTGGTATCAGTACATCAGCAGCCGCTTGGATGAAAACAGCGGGTCGCTTGTCACATGCAGCCCGAGGTCCCGCAGCCCGGCCTCATCACCGGGAGTGGGCATGTGGGTAAGGTGCATTTCGCACCGTTGCAGCCGGCTGAGCTGCTTGACGGCCAGATAGGCACTGCTGCTTGAGTTTGTTGAGGTCCCGAGGGCAATGAGCATCTCCTCTAGGTTCATGGTGACCTCACTGTCACCCTGTATTTCACGTTTAAGCGCTGCCACCGACTCAAGGATAGCCGGAGAAATCAGGTGGAGCTTGTCCGGCAGGCCGGCCAGGTACTTGATGGCATTGAGGACCGCTGCCGCGGCAGCATGCATCACCGTCGAGTTCTTCCCGGTCAGGATCTTCCCGTCGGGGAGCTGGATCGCGGCCCCGCAGTAGATGCCGTTGTGGCCCTTCCGGGAGTCGCCTCGGGCAGCATCTGCAGCTCGCCTGGCTTCTGCAACAACTACACGGTCTTCTTCAGCGGCCCCGACATCCTGCATGATTCGCCTAGCCCGCTCCACAGTCTCCTTCGAGCCAAGCCCCATCATATACTCACAGGCATAGCGGAAGCTGCGCCTGATGATCTCCTGCCGGGCAGCTTCCTGGGCGGCATCGTCGTCGATGATGGCGAAACCGATCCGGTTCACGCCCATATCAGTCGGTGACTGATAGATTGACTCACTCCCGGATATCTTCTCCAGAATCCGCTTCAGGAGCGGGAAGGCATCCACATCGCGGTTATAGTTGATTGCCCGCTTGCCATAGGTTTCCAGATGGAAGGGATCAATCAGGTTCACATCCCTCAGGTCGGCGGTTGCTGCCTCATAGGCAACGTTAACCGGGTGCTTCAATGGAAGGTTCCAGATGGGAAAGGACTCGAACTTGGCATACCCTGCCGATATTCCCCTGCTGTGCTCATGATACAGCTGGGATAGGCAGGTGCCGAGCTTCCCGCTGTTGGGTCCCGGCCCGGTGACAACCACCAGCGGCTTTGTCGTGGAAATATAGGAATTCTTCCCATAGCCATCATCACTGACAATGAGATCCACATCGTCGGGATAGCCCATGGTGGCCCGGTGCACATATACCTTGATATCACGCCGTTTCAGTGCATTGATAAACTGGTTGACCGACGGCTGGTCCTCATAGCGGGTAACCACCACGGAGTTCAGGGCGAGGCCCCAACCGACACAGAGATCATCAATCAGCTTCATTGCATCGGCATCATAGGTGATGCCGAAATCGGCACGGGTCTTGCGCTGCTCAATATGGCCGGCATAGATGCAGAGAATTATCTCCGCCTGATCCTTCAGCTTCTGCAGCAGCTTCATCTTCACATTCGGGTCAAACCCCGGCAGGACCCGGGATGCGTGATAGTCAAATACAAGCTTGCCCCCGAATTCCAGGTAGAGCTTGTTGTCAAACCGGGCGACTCGCTCAAGAATCTCACGGGTCTGCTCCTCCAGGTATTTTACTTCATCAAAGGCTGTCGTAGCACTCATGCCCCCCCCTGTTCATCCAGTTCTGCTGCAATGATGCCACCACCAAGCACGACATCACCGTCATACAGTACCACCGACTGCCCGGGGGTCACGGCCCACTGCGGTTCGAGGAATTCCACTGTGACTGCATCGTTTTTCTCGGGATTGATGCGGGCGGCAACCGGCTGCTGCTGTGACCTGATCTTGACCTGGGCCTCGAACGGAACGCTCTCCATCTTTTCCGGAGCCACAAGCCAGTGCATCTGTTCCGCTTTTAGCGCATGTCCGTAACCCTGCTCCCGGAAACCGACAATGACCTCGTTGCGGTCCCGGTTGATACCAACAACATAGAGGGGCTTATCGGAGGCAACTCCAAGCCCCCGACGCTGCCCGATAGTGTACCTGGCATATCCCTGGTGCCTGCCGAGGACCGTTCCGTTGGTATCAACGATGTTTCCGGGTACCATGGCAAAGTCCAGCAGGTCGGTATAGTCCCCGCAGATGAAGTCCTGACTCTCACGCACGCCTTCATACCCCAGACCGAGCTCCCCGGCAAGCTGCTTGACCCGCTCCTTACTGAGTGAGCCGAGTGGGAACAGCGTTGTCTCAAGCTGCCTGGGAGTGAGCCGGTAGAGAAAATAGCTCTGATCCTTCCTCAGGTCGGATGCCCGCAGCAGGACGGTCTGCCCAAGCGCTTCGTCAAAGGATGTGCGGGCATAATGCCCGGTGGCAAAGAGGTCGAAGGAGATACCGGCTTCCCGTACCTTCTCGACAAGGGCACCGAACTTCACACGGCTGTTGCAGCGGACACAGGGATTCGGCGTCCGTCCCTGCCGGTATTCATCCGAGAAATCAGAGAGTACAATATCGCGGTACTCCCTCTGGAGGTCAAACTGATGGAAAGGAATCCCCAGAGTCCTACAGACCTCGGCCGCCTTGGCGGCATCCTCGGCTTCATCCGGCCCGAAGCAGGCATGCCTGCCCTCGAACTCCGCCATAGAGGTACCGTCCCAGATATTCATGGTGACTCCGGTAACCGCATACCCCTGCTGTACCAGCAGCGCTGCTGCAACCGAGGAGTCCACTCCTCCGCTCATCCCTATCACAATCTTTCTGTTCATACATGAAGGCCCTTTTTTTTACCAACTGGTCTTAGTAATCTGATGGTAGAATTGCACCTGCGGATCCAGTACCTGCCGAGAGGCACTGCAGCTTCCGGCTGCTCACCTGCTTTTGCCAGGCAGTTGCCCCTGCCCGCCACGCTGATGACAAATTACTGAATTTAGCTGGATTTGTACAGTCATCAGACATGATTCTGCAGCTTGAGTTCCATGGGATAGGGGTTCAGGTACCACTGTCCTTCCAGATACGATACCCGGTACTTTCTCGCATAGTGCCGGAGCATCGTAACCGGGACAATCAGCGGGACAGTTTCCCGGTAGTACTGATCCAGCAGTTCCAGCAGCTCCTGCTTCTCCTCAGGCATAATCAGTTTCTTGAAGTAGCCCATGATATGCAGCAGCACATTGTGCTCCTTCTTTACCGTCTTCTTCAGCCTGAGGGTCTGCAGCAGGAGTCTGCTGTACTCTTCCGCTATCTCTTTCAGGTCGGCAGTGCCGATGGAGGCCACCAGCCTGCCCAAGTCCCTGAGCTTCTCCTGGCTGTGCGCCATCAGCGTGTACTTGTGGCGGGTATGGAAATCGACTAGCCGGCCGGCAACAGGGACATCCATGCTCTCCCGCCATCTCTGGAGTACAAAAATCGTCTCAATGAAATTCTCCCTGATACCCGGATCATGAAGACGCCCCTCATCCTCCACGGGGATTTCGGGAAACCGCTCCATGAACATTGCCGCAAAAAGGCCTGTCCCTGTCCAGCTGACAACATTGCCGGCCTCATTGTAGACCTTGATACTGCGCATCCCGCTCGAGGGGCTCTTGGCCTTGAATATGAAGGCAGCCATAGGTCTCTCTGCAAGCTGCTCAAGCCGCCTCGCTGCCCAGCTGCGCATGCGCTCGGTATGGTCGGTACCCGAGCGCGGGGCAACCAGCCTAGGCTGTACCGGATCCCCGACAAGGCGCATTGATTCACGGGGGATGGGGAGTCCGCACTCCACCTCCGGACAGACCGGGATGAAATCGAACCACCTGCCAAGGGTACCGGTGATGAACCGGTCATGTTTATGCTGCCCGTCAAAGCGCACTTCATTACCCAGCAGGCAACTGCTTATGCCCACCGGTATCTTCTCGATTTGCGTATATGCCTGCTTCATGCATTACCCCCTCCACTGATTGTACCAGGAACTGTACATTCCATCTGCCGCTGTCTATAATTTCAGGACAGACTCTGCCGCCCGCTCCAGAAAGTCATCCGCTCCGAAGCTGCCCGATTTCAGCACCATGCGATAACAGGCATCATCAGCATAGCCGTACATATCGGGAACCCCGGGGGCAACCTCATCGGCAATCACCATCTTCCAGATCCCCAGCCCCTCGGCCACGGCAGCCGAGGTATCACCGCCGGCAACCACGATGGCGTCAAACCCGGTCTCCTGCCGGATACGCCGTACACAGCTCTTCAACGCCGAGGAGATCTTCCTTCCTGTCATACTGTCGGTCATGCCATACACTCTTCCAAGCAGCTTGGTGCTCTCCACCCGTTCGGCGCTGTTGGCGGTGTACAGCAGGACATTTTGCCCGGCTGCAATCTCCTGAGATGCCGCTGCAGAAATGCGGCTGATGCTCTCTTCCATGATGTCGGGGGTAAAGATCTCCTCAGTGACAAACTCCAGGGCAGTCCATCCGGCGCCGATGACATGGGCAACCTGTCGACGGGTCTGCTCAGTCAGGCTGCCGGCTACCAGCAGCACCCCGCAGCTTGCATACGGGCTGCATTCCCGCACCGTCTTATCAGCTCCCAATGGGTCATTACCGTTGTAGGCTGCCGGCAGGAATGCCCCGAGGGCTGATGAGCCGCAGATATTACGCTGTTCCGCAATCGCCTCAGCTATCAGGGCCAGATCCGTATTGTCACGAACATCGAAGAGCATGTAGCTGCACTGGTGCTGCAGCTCATTGATGCAGCCCCTAACACGATCAACGCCCAAGTCAAGTACTGCCGTTGTCACCAGCTCTACCCTGCGATCTGACTGCTTCCCGATAATCTCCATGAGTGAGGCCGTTTGCATCGGATGGATGGGATCCTGTGCGAACTGAGTCTTATTGAGGGGTATACCGTCAACAAAGTGCAGCCCATCCACAGTCGTTCGCCCGTTATCAGGGAAGCCGGCTATTACCATGGAGCAGCTCACTCCCAACCGGTCCTGCATGGCATCGAATTCCGCCCCGATATTCCCCCGGAAGACGGAACAGGTCTTGTTGTAGTAGACATCACAGGGAAGTGAAAGCAGCAAGTCCGTGGCCAGCTTCACCTTCTCTGCCGCAACCGCCGGGGTATCCAGGCGACTGTCCGTATCGATGACAACCGCATCAAGGTCCCCCACCATGGTACCGTCAAGTCCCTGCTTTCGCAGCCGGGAAAAGCTGAAGACCCCGGCACGGTACCCGCCTTTGACAAAGTTGATGCCGATATCATTTGCACCGGTTATGTCATCGGCAACGATGCCAACCAGTTTTTTTCCTCTCTCGCGCTCCACTTGATCCTCCATAGGTGAGTGTGCCGGCTATGATAGGGAAGCATCACCTGCTGCCAGATACGGCCTGAACCACTGCGAGGGCAAGCAGGATCTCCCTCCGCTCACCCGCTTCTGCCATGGCATCTGTTTCAGTATAGGCATTGATCCCTTTCTCAAGGCTGCCCTGGTAGGGCACGACAGTATTGAGGATGGAGAGGGCCTGCACGCCCCGCAGGGCAGCCAGTACATAGAGGGCCGCAGTCTCCATGTCGGAGGCAAGGACCCCCTTCCGGTTCCAGTAATCCATCCGCTCCTGCTCATCGTCAATGTAAAAGGAGTCATGGCTGCGGGTGATGCCGGTATGCTGGGGATACCCGAGCCTCCCTGCCGCCGAAACGGCGACCTTCAGCAGCTGCGGGTCGGCAACCGCCGGGAAGCAGTCCGGTACGTACATCCGGCCGGCCCCATCCTCGCGGACGGCTCCGCTGGAGAGGACAGTATCTCCGATGCCAATGCCGGGCTGGCACGCCCCGCAGCTTCCTGTCCGTATGAGATAGCGTGCCCCGCACCGGATGAGCTCCTCGACGGCAATCGCCATGGAGGCCCCGCCGATCCCGGTGGAGGTCACCGTTACCGGGATGCCTTCGTATGTCCCGCGGACTGTCGTGAACTCCCGGTTCACGGCAACTTCCCGCGGCTCCGCCAGAAAGTTTGCTATGCGTCGGACCCTGGCAGGGTCACCGGGCAGGATGACAGCCGGGCTGACATCCTGCTCCTCACAGAGAATATGGGGCTGCTTCATGAATCCGCCTCCTTCAGGGCGCAGGGCTACTGCACGAACTGAAATGCCTCAAGGGCAAAGACCTTCTCCTCATCCGTCGGGATAACCCAGGCTGTCAGGCCAGGGATGGTACCGCTGCGGGCAATGACGGCCTCCTCGTTACGGACGTCAACTGTCGCATCATCCACTTCCCAGGCAAAGAGCTGCATGAACGCAAAGACCTTCCTGCGGAAATAGCCCTCGTTCTCACCGATGCCTCCGGTAAAGACAACCGCCTGTGGCTGCTTCATGGTCCCAAGGTAGCCGCTGAAATATTTGGCTGCGCGGTAGGCGGCCACATCAATGACCAGCTCAGCCTCTTTGTCGCCCTCCATGGCAGCTTTCCTGATGATATGCATCTCCTTGATTCCACGGTCATAGAGCCCGAAGAGTCCCGATGCCTTGTTGAGGATCTTCACTACTCCCGCGATATCGGTACCGAGGTTCTCCGCCATCAGTTCAAGGGCTCCCGGATCAATGTCTCCGCTGCGGGTTCCCATGACCAGGCCTTCCAGCGGGGTTGTGCCCATACTGGTATCGGCCCCCCTCCCTCCGCACACTTTGGCCATTGAACAGCCGTTCCCGAGGTGAGCTATGACGATATCGGTATCGTCGACGGACTGGTCGTTCAGTTCGGCAAATCTCCGGGTTATGTAGGTATATGAGGCTCCGTGGAAACCGTAGCGCCTGATTTCATAGCTCTCCACCCAGTTTTTCGGAACAGCATAGAGGCTGGCGTACTGCGGCATATCGGCATGGAATTGCGTATCGAAAATTGCGGCGTTAGGTACCGATCCGAAAACGGGATCGCTCAATGCCGCCTCTATGATCTGCAGATTTGCCGGATTATGGAGGGGGGCGAGAGAGGCATATTTCCTGATGGAAGCAACCACTTCACCATCCAGCCCGTCAATCAGGGAGGTGCTGTTAAAGGCCGAACCTCCATGGACCACCCGATGCCCGACGGCACACACCTCGATCTCAGGAAACCGCTCCCCGATAATCTCAGTTATGGCATGCAGCGCAACTTTGTGGTCCTTCATGGGGGTGTCCCAGCGCTCCTTCTCCCCATTGATCTTCGCATCGATATATCCGTGCGAAGTTCCCAGTCCCTGGCAGTTGAAATCTGCCACTGATTCAACACTTCCGTCACTGATACGCTTGACGGCTACCTTAATCGACGAACTGCCGCCATTCAAGCATACAACATAGTAGGTCTTCCCTGTATCCATTCATATCTCCTTGCATTATCTTGTACTACTGTACAATAAAATAGGGAAATACAAAAGAGAAAATCGAGTCCCGAAGCGGTCCGGAAAAAACCCTCTCTGAAGCAGAGAGGGTAGAAGTGTGATGTATGGATCCCATAGAACGCTATGGAAGCCATAGGGTAAGTAATATGTCAATCTATACAGCGAGCCAACTGTAAATAACAGACGCAATACGCAATGCTCTGCCCTATTGGCTTCATGCCTGTATGCAGCTCAACGTATAGGATCAACCCTGCAGCAGGATTTTCCGTTCCGCGTCATATCTCAACGGAGCAGCTCTTCAGCAACTCATCTATACGGACAATACGATGCTCCCTCACAGACAGCTCTGCAGCCGCACCGATTACCA
>CAZSBC010000109.1:0-11100 GCA_964605195.1 uncultured Spirochaetales bacterium
CCTGGTAGATGCCGTCAATGGGTGTCTTCACCGCCTTCGGGATCTTCCGCAGCTCATTGACCACCGGGACGGGTCGTTCGTAGGTCCATCCGGTAATGCCGCCCTCCGAAGTGCCGAAATCACGCTCAATGGTCAGCGGCGTCGATGAGAAGCGGAAGATAACCTGCTCCCTGAGATCAGGATAGATAGAAGCTGCAAGGGTATCGATCATCCGGTCTGCTACCTTTTCACGGAACTCTTCATACCATCCCGCATCATGAATACTGCGGATCAGGTCGTACTCAAAGAGAATGCTTGCGATCAGCCCCGTCTTCCCTGCCGGGGCAAGCGATGCATCCCTCAGGGCGGGAATCGATATCTCATAGGTGTTGAGCCGGCAGTAGCGCTCCAGCCAGGCATGGATCTCTTCCCTGGAATATGAGGAAAAGTCACTGACAATGGCTTCCAGCTCTTCCCGGTGCGTCGCTGCCAGCCCCTCAGGTGAAGGAGTGTAGAAGAAGTGGCCATTTGATATCCTGGCATACGCCTCAGGGGCAGCATCAAGCCCAAGATAGAGCGAGAAGATCGAGTCACCCCCGCGGCTGCTGTTGAGCCGCTGTCCGGTAGCCTGAATCCGGTCAACTGCCTGATTTTCCAGACCGTCAGTATCAAGAATCCGGTAGAGAGACTTCAGGTCGGCACACCAGATAAGCGTATCATAGCTGTAGGAATCCCCGCTGCTGTCCAGTACCCGCTTCTCGGCAGGAAGGATCCCGGTTACGGTACAAGGAGCCTGAATCTTTGCCCCAAAGTCCTTCGCCCGCTCAGCAATAGCCTTTGCCAGGTTGCCGGTGCCCCTCTTCGGGTAGAGATAGTCAAGGTAGACAAAGAAGTAGCCCAGGGCAAAGAAGGTGGGCGTGCTCCTGAAGAAGTGCTGGGCGATGATATCGCGGAGGGAGCGGTTATCAGAGAAGCGCTTCAGGTACTCCTCGATCGGCTGGTCCATTTTTTCCATCCGCCGGACGGCAAGGAGGAACTTTCCAAGCCAGGGCAGCAGCTCCCGGAAAATGTAGGACCGGTCGTTCTGCAGGTCCCGGAAGATCGGATTGTCAAAGCCGTAGATGACATCCATATCCCTCATGACCCTGGTAATCTTCCGGAAAATGGCATGCACCTCAGCCCCGTTATCCGGGTAGAGCCGGGCAAGCAGGGCTTCGTACTCACCGATACTCTCCCTGGAATGGAAATCGATCACATCAGAGCCGATACCAATGGATACCGGGCTGTCAAGCAGTTCCAGATCAATTCCCAGGTCAGTCAGCATGGGCCGTATGATCCCGGAGTTCTCGATGGAACGCGCCCCGCCGTCAAAGACAAAGCCGTCCCGCTCAAAGGAGTTGAGCAGCCCGCCCGGCTGCTCCCGCTGCTCAAGCAGCAGCACATCGAAACCGGCCCGGGAGAGATAGGCCGCCGCCGTAAGGCCTGCCAGCCCGGCACCGACAATCACGATCCGATGCTCCTCACGCTTCACGCGAATCCCCCCATCTTCAAACTCACCTTCCAGAGCTCCTCTGCCCGTTCGGCATCAAGGGCATGCGGAGCCGGAATCTCCTCGGTGGTGAAGTTGAAGAACCTCCCGCTCACTCCCGCCACCTTGTCCGATACCGCAAGGAAATAGAGCGCTTTCGCCGAGAGCACCGGTGACTTACAGGAGGGGTTGATCAGCCTGTGCTTGAAGGCCCGGTAGAGGCTGCCGTTATTCTCACCCATATTGGTGATGACATTCCCCGGATGCATGGCATTGATTGTCACCCCGCTACCGGAGAAACGTTTACTGAACTCAATAAGGGAAAGCAGTTGAGCCGTCTTGGCAGATCCATATCCCCGCAGACCGGAGTAGCGCTTACGCTTCCAGTCAAGATCGTCCAGCCGGAGGCCTCCAATGGCAAACCGATGGCCCTCGGAGTTCACATAGATGATCCGGCAGGCATCCTGTGCCTGCAGCTTATCCATAAGCAGATAGTTGAGGATGAACGAGGCCAGGTAGTTGACCTGGAAGACCTCCTCAATCCCGTCATCTGTGAACTGCAGCTTCGTGAGGTAGACACCGGCATTGTGAATGAGGACATCAATCGTATAGTCTGAACGGGCAAGCTCCTCTCCCACGGCATATACATCAGAGAGACGGGAATAGTCGGCAATACGGTACTCGCAGGATACGCCGTACTCCTGTGCAATTTCGGCACACAGCGCACGGGATTTCTCCTCATTGCGGTTTATCAGCAGCAGGTTTGCCCCGTGCTCCGCAAAAAGCCTGGCCGTATGGTACCCGATCCCCGAAGTTGCCCCGGAGAGCACCACAAGTTTTCCCCTGAAATCATCGCTGCACTCTTTTGGATCAACCTTGTTGTTACGCAGCATGGCCCCAATGTTGGACCACTCGTACTCCTTCAGGTATTTGTTCATTGCCCCTTCCTATCCGAACTTTTTTCTGACAAACTTTCTGTACATCTTCCCGAAGCGCGGGATGTTGTCAAATATATCACCCCAGAGATCGTAGTAATCGCGCTGCTCGATGATTTTCCCCGCTTCATTCAGCGTTACCCTGCTAGTCCCGAAAAGTGAGGAGTTGGGATACTTCTTGTAACTCAGCTTCATCTCCCACTCGATGAAAAGCAGCCGCCCATCCTGTACAATCTGCTTGATGATCATCTGCAAGCTGCCCGATCGGTTAGCAAGACGCTCAGTCATCTCCTTGAAGGCCTCGATTCCCCTGATCTCCTGGATGGTGTCCTTGAAAAAAATCTCCTCATGGTAGTATGGAATGATATGCGACCAGTCCGGCGTTCCCTCGGTGTTGTATGTTTTCGACCACAACTCCTTAAGCTGTTCCTTGCTCTCTATCCTATATTCCATAGCACATACCCTCATTGGTGCCCATCTTCGGAAACAGGGAGTTCAGCCAGCCTGTTCATCAATGGAAACGCATATATGAATCTTATGTAAATAGTTGCCGATCGTCAAGTTTATTCTATAGGTCTCTTCAGCCTCTCCTTGCCTCCCCAGGGACAGGAATCTCATGCAGCCCTCCATTGATTTAACCCCCCTGCTTTTGTATAATGACGGGGCTCCGGGAATCTCCCCCGGAACAGGAGAAACCAATGATTGAAAAGCTGCAGGGAATCGTCCAACGATTCCATACCATAGAGACCAGACTCGCTGACCCCGAGATCATGAAGGATATGAAGCGCTATCGCGAGATCATGCAGGAACATGCCCACCTGCAGGGTATCGTACAGGAGTACAATACCTACTCCCGGCTCATGCAGGAGATAGAGGAGGCCAAGTCACTCGCTGAGGAAGCGGCCGATCCCGACATGAGGGAGATGGCCCTTGATGAAATTGAGGCCCTTGAGAAAGATCTTGCGGCCTCTGAGGTGGAGCTGAAGAAGCTGCTTGTTCCCCGCGACCCGCTTGACGGTAAGAACATCATCATGGAGATCAGAGCCGGAACCGGTGGCGAGGAGGCAGCCCTCTTTGCCGCCGATCTCTACCGCATGTACTCCCACTATGCCGAGGGCCGCAGATGGAAGACAGAAATTCTCTCCATGAACGAAACGGGCATCGGCGGGCTCAAGGAGATAGTCTTCTCCATCGCGGGCAAGGAGGTCTACGGCAATATGCGCTGGGAGAGCGGCGTCCACCGTGTACAGCGGGTCCCCACGACAGAATCCGGAGGCAGGATACATACCTCTGCGGTTACCGTTGCCGTACTTCCGGAAGCCGAGGATACCGATATCGAAATAAACCAGGAAGAGCTGAAGATAGATGTATACCGCTCCTCCGGACCGGGGGGGCAGAGCGTCAACACCACCGATTCGGCTGTCCGCATCACCCATCTCCCGACCGGACTGGTGGTGACCTGCCAGGATGAGAAGTCCCAGATCAAGAACCGGGCCAAAGCCCTGAGAGTCCTCCGTGCACGCCTCTATGAAATCGAGGAGGAGAAGAAGCAGCGGGAACGGGCTGAGAACCGTAAGAGCCAGGTCGGTTCCGGGGACCGGTCCGAACGCATCAGGACCTACAACTATCCCCAGAACCGGGTTACCGATCACCGCATAAACCTCACCCTCTATAAACTTGACAGCATCCTGCAGGGAAGTATCGACGAGATAATCGATTCCCTGAAATTCCATGCCGGGGAAGAGGCCCTCAGGGAGATCGAGGCGTAACGATCATGGCCACAGAACTGTACCGCGACCTCCTATATGGGGGTTCACAACGTCTTGCCGATTCCCAAGCCGGCGACACGCCTTATCTTGATGCCGTGATACTCCTCTCTTTCATCTCGGGAATGACCCGTGAGAAACTGATGGCCTCCCTCATCGACCCCTGCCCCGCAGATACCGCCGAATCCTTCTACTCTGCTCTATCCGAACGGGAGAGCGGGATCCCAATAGCCTATATCACCGGGGTAAAGGAGTTCTATGGGAGGGATTTCCATGTCGAGCCCGGCATCCTCATTCCCCGCCCCGATACCGAGACGGCAGTTGAAGCCGCCCTTGCAATCTGCGATGCCGGACTGCCGGAAGCGCCGGTCCTAGATCTCTGCAGCGGCTCAGGCTGCATCGGCATCACGATACAAGCCGAACGACCCGGGCGGGAGGTTGTCCTTGCCGATATATCAGACCAAGCCCTGGAAGTAAGTGCCCGCAATGCCGAAACCCTGCTCGGGTATCAGCTGAAGCAGTATCATAGTGATCTCTTCAGTGATATCCCGGGTACCTTCTCCATGATCATCACCAATCCGCCCTACCTTACAGCAGGAGAGATGCGTGAGAGCAACCTTGTGGAACAGGGGGAACCGGAAATTGCGCTTGCAGCCGGTAAAGATGGACTTGATATCATACGCAGAGTGGTTGCAATGGGGTTTGATAAAGTTATGAAAAAGGGCTATCTTATTATCGAGTGCGGACACCGACAGGGCCGTGACGTGTGCAGGCTGCTCCGGGAGCGGGGTTTCAGCGAATGCAGCATCAGGCATGATCTCGGTAATCGGGAAAGAGTCGTAATCGGCAGAAGAGTGTGAACTGGTACTTTCCTCCCCGCCTGCAGGATATGGTGGCATGAAGAATCTGATAGTCGCTTTTGAAGAGAGAATATCCGGATACCCCAAGGAACAGCGTGAGCGCATTATTGCAGCAGCACAGTGGGCCAAGGAGCTCCATGCCGACCAGAAACGGGCCAGTGGAGAGCCCTTCTTTGTACACCCCTACCATGTCGCGGAAATCCTTGTCGACATGCAGATGGATGCCGACTCCATTATCGCAGGCTTCCTCCACGACATCATGGAGGATACCGGTACCCCTGAGCAGGAGATAATTGACCGATTCGGAAACACCGTTGCCGAACTGGTCGACGGGGTGACAAAGATCTCCATTCTCAAGGTCAAGAACAAGAGTGTGCAGGCTGCCGAGACGATGCGTAAGATGCTTTTTGCCATGAGCAAGGACATCAGGGTTATCATCATAAAGCTGGCCGATAAGCTCCACAACATGAGCACCCTCCACTATCTGCCGGCTGAGAAGCGCAAACGTATCGCCAATGAATGCCTTGATATCTACGCCCCGCTGGCCGACCGGCTCGGGATATCATGGATGAAGGCGGAGCTTGAGGACCTCTCCCTCAAGGCCGTCAACCCCGATGCCTACCAGTATATCAAGGACTTCCTGCTATCAAAAAAGAGTGAGCGCACCGAGTATCTTCGACGGGTTGAGAAAGCCCTCTACCGGGCAGCCGCCAAGGAGGGCATCTCCGACATCAAGGTGAGTACCCGTGCCAAGCATTTCTACTCAATCTACCGCAAGATGAAGAAGCGCAAGAAGGAGCTGGATGAAATATATGACCTGATGGGAGTACGTATTCTCTGCAACACCACCAATGAGTGCTATAACATCCTCGGAATCGTGCATAAGCTCTGGCCGCCGATGGAGGGCCGTTTCAAGGATTACATTGCCATGCCCAAAGCCAATCAGTACCAGAGCCTGCATACGGCGGTCATGAGTTTTGACGGTAAGATCCTTGAAATCCAGATAAGGACCAAAGCCATGAACTACACGGCCGAGCTGGGCATTGCCGCCCACTGGTCGTACAAGCAGGAGTTCGGCGGATTCAAGCTGCCTTCAGACCAGATCGGTATCATCAACAAGCTGAAGAGTTGGGAGAAGGAGCTTGATTCGGACGATTTCTTTGACGAAATCAAATCCGAGCTGCTCAAGGACTCGATCTACGTATTCACCCCCCAGGGCCATATCGTAGAGCTGCCGCTCCATGCCACTCCGATCGACTTCGCCTACCAGATCCATACCGAGGTCGGCAACCACGTTGTGGGGGCAAAGGCGGATGGATCGATCATACCGCTGAGCCAGCAGCTGAAGAACACCCAGGTGATTGAGATACTCACCTCCCCCAACGCCCATCCCCATATCAACTGGCTGCGCATAGCCCAGACCTCCCGCGCCCGCCAGAAGATACGCAACTGGCTCAACAAACACGACGAAAGCCTGCTGATTGACAAAAGCATCATTGCCAAGAAGAAACCGGAGAAGGAACCGGAACCCGAGCCGACAGAGCAGCCGCCGGCGACCGAGGGCGAACCGGAACAGATCATCACCCAGGTCATGGACAGGGCCAAACTCGCCTTCCGGATAGGAAACGAGAAGAACATGATGATCAGTATAGCCCAATGCTGCACCCCCTCCCGCGGAGACGACATCGTGGGATATATCTCACGGGGACGAGGGATTATCGTGCACCGACGTGACTGTTCAAACCTCCGTCACATCAAGGATATTGCCAACCGCAGCATAGAAGTGGAATGGGAAGCCTCCTCTCCCCGCAAGACACGCCAGTTCAGGGTAACAAGCCGCCTCACCTCCGACCTCTTCTCAGAAATCGAAGGTGCAGTGAAGAAATACCGGGGCCATCTGATTGAGGGGAAACTTGAGGAGACGGAAAACGGCCGCCTTACCGGCAGCTTTACCATGGAAGTTGATCATGATGAGGACTTCAAGAAGGTGCTCAAGAGTATCAGAATGATTCCCTCAATCCTGAATCTCTACCAGATGTAGAGTGTGTTCACCACCCTGTATTCCTACCTTTCCGGCTCCCTCAACATACCCCACATGGGAAGTTCCAGTATCGGGAGTTGTATCTCTCCTGCGACCGTAAATCCAAAATGTTCATATAGCCGGATATTTTTCTCTGTTTCCGTCTCAAGATAGATGGGAAGTCCGGCTTCATCGTATTGCGCGATAAGGCTTCTGAGGATTTTACTGCCGTAACCCTGCCCCTGATACTCGGGATCCACACCAAGAATCTGAAGATAGATATAGGTTCGCTCTTTCATGATGTCATGACGCATTTTCCCAAGCGGATCGAATATCTTCTTCATACGCATCAGTCTCTTAAGGCCTATCCTGATGGGCATAACCCTCACGCTGCAGCGCAGCATGCGCCAGAAGGACATATCGGCGTATTTCCCGGGTAATACCCCGGCCATGCCTTCCCCGTTTTGCGAGGACGCGACAAGTCTACCATATTTCTCACAGTAGATGGCGGGACTCCTGAAATAGGTAAGCTGCTGTTCATATGTTGCACCACTGAGCACTTTGCCCCATACAGGATCTTCGGCAAAAGCTTTAGTGAATACTTCTCCCGCCTTCGTAATATCCCCTTTTCCCGCTTCGTAGATGGGTATTGCTGTCTCGGTCATATTCGCTCCTTACAGGGGGCAGTATTGCCAGTTTAGGGGCGATGTGACGAACAGGCAATGACATTTATGCGAATTTCTGTGGCACTAATTGCTGTGGTAAGTTACCTGTTTGCCAACCTCTACACATTGAACCTGAAGTGCATGATATCACCATCCTGCACTAGATACTCCTTACCCTCAATCCTGAGCCTTCCGGCAGCTTTGACTTGTTGCTCAGACTTCAATTCGAACAGATCACTGCAGTGGTAGACTTCAGCTTTGATGAACCCTTTCTGGAAATCGGTATGGATTACTCCGGCTGCCTCAGGAGCAGTGTCGCCCTGATGAAAGGTCCAGGCCCGGTCCTCATCCGCCCCTGCGGTAAAAAATGTCCTTAATCCCAAACGCCTGTAGGCAGTGTGGATCAGCTGGTTCAGACCCGATTCCTCCAGCCCGGCCTCATCAAGGAACTCCCGTCGCTCGGCATCGTTCTCCAGGGCAGCAATTTCAGCCTCCAGCTGCCCACAGATAACCAGAACATCAGAACTTTCAGCTTCGGCCCGTACCCGAACAGCCTGCACATAGCTGTTGCTGCCGTCCAATCCCTCCTCATCCACGTTGCAGACATAGATCTGCGGTTTCATAGTGATCAGGTGCATATCCCTGATCAGCCTGCGCTGATCATCGCTCAGGCCAAGGGAACGGGCAGCCTGCCCAGACGAGAGGCCATCCTGCAGCCGCTTCAGCAGCGGCTCCATGGCTGCAGCCTGCTTGGCTCCCTCCTTGCCGGTCCGGCTGAGTTTTTCAAGCCTGCCAAGACGCTTCTCAACCGTCTCGAGATCTGCCAGGCAGAGTTCCACCTGGATAGTCTCAATATCGGAAACAGGGTTGATCTCGTTGGACACATGGGTGATATCATCATTCTCGAAACAGCGCACTACATGCGCCAGTATACCCACCTCCCTGATATGGGCCAGAAATCGGTTGCCAAGCCCCTCCCCCTGGGAAGCCCCCTTAACCAGGCCGGCGATATCAACAAATTCGACAATGGCCGGAACTACTTTCTTCGGAGGAATCAATTCCACTATACGATCCAGACGTTCATCAGGGATAGTGACAATGCCTACATTGGGATCAATAGTACAGAAGGGATAGTTTGCTGCTTCAGCCGGTGCTGAAGTAAGCGCTGAAAAAATGGTCGACTTCCCGACATTCGGCAGTCCCACGATACCGCAATTCAAACCCATATGCTCTTCCTTGTACAGGCCGTCTCTGTCTGACAGCCGATTTTTTTACAGCGCGTGTATCCTATCACATATTGACAACTATGATAAGCTAATTTACTGTTGCAATAATGGGCAATACAACGTATCAATACGATTCCAGCACAGAAAAACCAACTCGCGCTCTCCTGGTTACTCTGCAGGATGAATCAACCGGTAAACAGCAGGCTGTTTACCGAAGCGAGGAGCTTGAGAGCCTGGTACGCACCATGGGTCTTGATGTCATCCAGTCACAGGTGATCAGGTTGCGGGAGATCAATCCTGCCTACCTTATCGGCACCGGCAAGATGGAGGAGATCGTCACCCTGGCAGATGATCTCGAGATTGAGTGTATTGTCTTTGATAGTGATCTTTCTCCCAGCCAGCAGCGCAACTGGGAGAGCTGCACCCGCATAGCTGTCATTGACAGGCGGGAGGTGATTCTTCAGATATTCGCCGACCGGGCCTCCACCCGCGAAGCAGTGCTTCAGGCTGCCCTTGCACAGCAGGAGTACTCCATGCCCAGACTGACCAGGGCATGGTCGCATCTTTCGCGCCAGCGGGGCGGAACCAGAGGAACACGGGGCGAAGGAGAGACCCAGCTTGAAATTGACCGCCGGCTTGCTATGCAGAAGATAGCCCATCTGAAACGTGAACTGAAAAAGGTACAGGCTCACCGTTCGACCCAGCGCAAGCAGCGCCGCAGCCTGCCCGTCCCGACCGGCTCCATAGTCGGCTATACCAATGCCGGCAAATCCTCGCTGCTGCATGCCCTCACTGATGCCGATGTCCTCGTTGAGGATAAGCTCTTTGCCACCCTCGATCCCACTACCAGGCGCATCGAACTCAGCGGCGGGACGGAGGTACTGCTGACCGATACCGTCGGATTTGTCCAGAACCTGCCTCATGATCTCGTGGACGCCTTCAGGTCCACGCTAGAGGAGACGCAGTACTCCGATTTTATCATCCATGTCATTGATGTGAACCATCCGGACGTACAGCAGTGCTACAACACTACCATGGAGGTGCTTGACTCCCTGAAGTGCCTTGACAAACCTATGATTCTCGTCTGCAACAAGATTGATCTGGTCGATGATTTCTTCAATATCAACGTTATCACCGAGAAACATGAACAGGTCATCAGGATGTCGGTTATCAACGGCACCGGTTTCGATGCGCTCTTTGATGCCATCAGGGAGATCCTCTACCGAATCTACCCGCTGGTAACCTACCGACTGCCGATAGACCGCTATGATATCGTTGCACTGATGCGTCGCAATGGCACCGTTGCAAGCGAGAAGTACGAGAATGAGACTATTCTTGTCAGGGCTCAATTGCCGGAACGGCTGAGCAGGAGCCTGCAGGAGTTTGCGGTGTATCCGGGAGCAGCACTTAAAAAAACGAACTCACAAGATAATCATCTTATGAGTTCGCAATCCAATTCTTGATCAGGTATGAAGGCTCTCTACTACATATCCAGTTCGTAGCGGGCACCGATACCGCCGACAGCGCCGGCATTGAAGCTCACGAATCCGAGTGACGGACCGACTTCAAGGAAGAGTTCCAGGGCCGGATCCTTCAGGTAGTAACAGATACCGATCGGCACCTGAATTCCCAGATCAAACGCAGTTCCGAAGGCTACATAGACGTTGCCCCCGAAGTAGACGTTGAAATTGAGCTCTTCAATGCTGTAGTCGACAAAATTGTACTGGATGCCGCCATTCAGCATGAGACCTCCGCCGAATCCGATGCCGCCAACGACTGACATCTCATCATCAAGATCATACTTCGCAGATATTCCAACAGGAGAACCAAGATACAGGCCTATTCCCAGATCTTTCCCATTGGTATCAGCTGCGAACGCGGGTGCGGCAATAGCCATAATTACAAGTGCTATGACAATTAGTTTTTTCATGATCATCTCCTACATTTTGAATTCTTATATTACTATATATTCGCGCATAGTGAAATTCAACTAGTATTTGGTCGAAAAACATTAAATTAACGCAAAAACAGGGTGTTGAACCATATATTCAGGGGTACTGGCAGCCGCATTGCCGCCACACCCGGGAATCGGTCCGTCGGTATATGACCAGGTGCTGAATC
>CAZSBC010000110.1:0-2158 GCA_964605195.1 uncultured Spirochaetales bacterium
TTATATGGAATTTTCCTCTGGTTCACTCTCAGGAGTCTTCTCATATTCCGCCAGAATCAGCTCCTGCAGCATCCCCCGGAAATCGGAACTGATCGGATGCGCAACATCCTTGTACTCTCCGTTTTTCGTCTTTCTGCTGGGCATGGCAATGAAGGCTCCGTTCTTGCCTTCAATCACTTTTACGTTGTGTACCACAAATGCATTGTCGAACGTGACAGTTACATAGGCTTTCAGCTTTCCTTCTGTTGCAACCCTTCGCACTCTGATGTCAGTGATTTCCATAGCGCCTCCATGCTACAAACAGGAACACCAGACAGTAACAAACTTTGTCCCATTCCGCTATTCCTTTCGAGATTAACACCGTCATCCTCATTGTACTCCCCAAGTAACGGTATAGCAAGCACTTTTACGTTTTGATAAATAAATAATTTCTACCAGCATACTATTTCTCACTCAGAGTCAGCACTATGGTATCATATTGATTTTTTATCATTTACTGTCTATAAGTGAGATATGGACAGGAAGACAGTACTCCGATTGAGCCGAAACGCCCAAATTGACCTGGGCTTGACAGAGACCATTCTCAGCAGGATAGCGGCTGACGGAAGGACAGCTGCAGCTGATAGGTACACCATACCGAAGAACAGCCGGGACATAATCGCAGCAGATGAGGGCTTCATGGTCAACCGATCGCTGCTTGATCAGAATTCTCTGATACCCACCAAACTTGATCAACTGTTCGAGAAGATCCCCGGAGTGACTACCAGGGATAATCATATGCATTTTACCCGGGAAGCCCTGCATACAATAGGACTTCAGCTTATCGGCAGGATCTCGTATGGCATGCTCAATGGAGGTTCTGCAACCAGCTACATTGATGAAAAGAAGAACAGTGCCTTCTACCCTCCCCTTATTGACATCATCGGTGATCTCTTCAGATCAGTCGGGAATGCTAACAGGAATAGACCGAAAGCACTCACGCCAGCCTACCTCAACCTTGACGGCTCGCCGGGATACACGTTTCTTGAGATGAAACTGCGGGGATTACTTTTGCTGATGCTCGAATCATCGATTGCAACCGGAACCACACCCCACATCCCCATATTTGAGATGCGCAGCCCGTTTACCGAACGGCCCCTCTCCGAGGCCTACTCTGCCGCAACCGAATCCCCACTGTTGGGAGATCTCAGCAGGTATCTCTCCTTTGACATCGCGAAGGCAATTGAGTATCGCACCCAGCCGATGGTGGCGGCATTCAACCCGCTTGAAGCAGGCGTACCCGGGACCCTCTTCACCTTCACTGACAGCAGCGGCTCTCCGCAGCTGCTGCCGTTGCCTGGCGGACATGGACAGAACTTCACCGTCCTCAAGGACATATACAGGGATCTGTACCGCAGGGGCTTTCAGTTCAGTTACCTCGTGAACATAGATAATCTCGGTAACATTCCCGACCCATGCTCAATTGCCATAACAGCCCTCTCCGGTTCGGACGCTGCATTTGAATTCTCCAGGAAAACACCTATGGATGTCAAAGGCGGTATACTGGCACGCAATAAGGACAGAGCCTACGTCTGCGCCGATATCGGGGTGGCAATCAGTCGTGAAGAGGTGGAAGCCGCTGAACAGGCGGGACATCCGTTGCTGTTTAACTGCGCAACCGGGCTCTTCAACCTCCCATATCTTACAGAGAACCTTGATGACATCATCGCCAATCTTCCGATCCGCATCAATGAACAGGATAAGGATATCGGACGGTATGCACACCCAGAACAGGTAACGTGGGAAGTCCTGCAGTATATTCCCAGACCGCTGATCCTATCTGTCGCCAAGGAAAACCGCTTTCTAGCTGCCAAGCTGCTCTCAGAGATGATAGTGACCTCCACAGCATCACAGATCATACCACAACTGAAACGCCTCCGGCCTGAGTATGGTGCATTCTGTGACCAGAGCCTAACCCTGCAGCAGGGATTGTTCCGCCTGCTGAGGGGCACCTACGGAATGAAAGAGGTCAACGGCAGATGGGTTCCGCAAACTCTGGAGGAGCTGCTGGTAATATTCAATAACCGGCATCGGCAGAACTGAAACGCCCCTCCCGGAGGCTCGGCGGACACAACAAAAGGGCTGTCCGGTAACTAGCCGCATCAGCCCTCTGGTTTCG
>CAZSBC010000110.1:2168-10971 GCA_964605195.1 uncultured Spirochaetales bacterium
ATCTATTTTTTCTTGGGTCGGTTCTTTCTCAGTTTTTTCTTTCTCTTGTGGGTTGCTATCTTATGTCTTTTTCGTTTTTTACCGCAGGGCACAGCACCTCTCCTTATACGCAAATTCTGTGTCATTATGCCGATTTGCCACCGATAGGTCAAGGCTGCTGCCGATGAAAATTGTTCTAAAAGCCATTCTTGTCTAAATTGTGCGTTCCAATTACAATGAAAGTAGCAGGGTACTACCTTGGCAAATGCCTGTCCTACAGGGAAAAGCTGATGAAAGTTGTGATTTTCGGACTCGGTGTACATGGCGGAGGCAGCGGTGCTGCCAGATACTTTGCGGAACGGGGAGATGACGTGCTCATCACCGATCTGCGCTCATCCACGGAATTGGCTGGAGCAATTGATGCGCTTGCTCCCTACCACTGCCGTTACCGGCTGGGATACCACAGAGCAGAAGATTTCCTCAATGCCGACCTGGTGGTAAAGAATCCGGCGATCCCACCCGGACACCCTATGCTCGCTCTCAACAGCAATATATGCAGCGATTTTTCGTTCATTCTTCCGCAGATAGACCTTCCCGTGATCGCAGTAACCGGAACAAAGGGTAAATCCACTGTTGTCGCTGCCACTGCATTCCTGCTTGAACAGTACGGGTACAACCCGGTTGTTGTGGGGAATATCGGGATATCACCCTTTACCCTTCTTGAAAAGCAGATAGCTGCAAGAGCCGGACGAAGCATCGTCATCGCCGAACTCTCCTCTTGGCAGCTGCGTGATCTGCAGAAATACGACCGTGAAGCCAAATCCCAATTCTCCGTTTCGGTCGTTACCTCCCTGTTCCCCGATCATATGAACACATACACCTCTTTCAATGAGTATGTCGACGACAAACGGGTTGTTCTGCAGCATCTGGCACCGGGAGGTTCAGCAATTCTGCCTATCGGTGTACTGGAGACCCTAACCAGGCAACTGCCCCGTTTTCCGCAGCAGATCATTCCGTTTGACTGGAAAACGATATCGATCACCTACGATGCCACCAAACACGATCTTTCCCGGTCCATACCACCTCATCTGCTGCCGGTTATTGGAATCGGGGCAACGTTCTCCATACCGCTGGCAGAGATGACGAAGAAACTGAACTCTTTTCCTGGGCTTCCCCACCGCCAGCAATTAGTCGGCACATATAAGCGTATAACGCTAATTAACGACAGTGCCGCCACGGTTCCGGAGGCAGTCAACTATGCCTGTGAGTCACTCAATGGAAGCATACACCTGATCACCGGTGGTACTGATAAGGAGCTGCAGCCCAGGAAGATGTTGCCAGCCTGCAGGCTGGCAACATCACTGACCCTCCTGGCGGGATCCTTTACCGATACACTGATTCCCCTGCTGCAGGAGCATGCCTTGGCCTTCCAAGGCCCCTTCAAAACCATGCAGGAGGCCTGCTCATCAGCCTGGGAGCATGCTGAAAGGGACAAGCATGCAACCCGGTTCATCCTGATGAGCCCGGGTTCGGCCTCCTTTGAGATGTTTCAGAATGAGTTTGACCGCGGCGATCAGTACTGTTCATGGTTTGCACGCATGATGAAGCAGTGATTACCCGTTTCGGGCCGCACGAAAACGGTACAGTTCAATACTCCGGAAAATCCCGTACAGCAATCTTCTGGAACCGATGTAATCGACCGTTGCAGCCCGTGTGACCACGCAGCCCCCAAACGAGCGCTTGAACAGATCCAGATTCTTCAGATGGGAACTCATACTGGTATCTGCAGCAATACCATGCATATCGTAGGTGCTGCAGCCTGCCTCCGAAGCGAAGCGCATGGCTGCAGACTGGAGCAGATACGCCGGGCCTAAAGTACGTCCGTTAAGCTTCAGGGGAACCGAACTGCCATAGAGATAGATTGCCGTGTTCCTGCTGCACATAAGGATCAAGCCGGCACAGACAACATTATCATGGAGGACGACGATAAGACGAGTAGCTACTGATTGCTTATCCGGTACCGGAACAGGCACCGATGCACCGCAGCGCAGGATATCATAGAGATAATCCCTGCTCCGCACACCGAATCCCTGACGGTCGGCTGTCGAACGGTAGGTGGCATACCAGCTGTCAAAGAGCGCAGGCAGCTGCTCAGCCGAAACAACCATGCTCTCCAGATGCTCTGCTGCCCGTGCTATGTGGCGCCGGGCCCGTTTCCTGAAATATTGTTCGTATCCACCTGCTACCTGCAGCTGTACCTGAACGGTAGCGGTCGGCTGAATACTGTACGGGAGGATCCTGATCAGGTTCCCCGGTGAAGATTCAGTGACAACAGAGCCCCAGGGAAGGTCTGTTCGGAGAAAACTGATAGATGCCGGCAGCTGCGCGGCTATCTTTCGTGAGATCTCACACAATGCTGTCAAGTTACACTCACCGTGGAGAAAAGCGGGACCAAAGGGTATATAGGCCATATGGAAAGCGGGTCCAATTTTTCTGAGAAGCAGCAACAGGGTCTGGTTGTGTAGCAACTCATCTTTTCTGTCCGGCACTACCCGGAAAGCCAGGGGCTGCCAGCCGTAGCGGCTCTTGACTTCAGCCCAAAGCTGTGACTGAAAGGGGCTGAAATCAGCCTGCAGCTCTTTTTGGGCAATCGGGTTAACCAACATCTCCGTCTGCAATCTGTTCGGTCCGCAAGGCATTTCCGGCGATAGCAAGGACCTTTCCATCCATCGTTACGATATGATCCACCACCCGAATCGGCAGTGAGAAGAACGTATCGATCTTAATCCGCTTTCTTGGTTCATCCGGAGCTGAGAGATCTCCTACTGAAACCAAATCGCCCGGTTCTGCCCAGTCGGCAAAGATGACCTCAACCTGTTCATCTGCATCGGAACCTGAACTGGCTGCCAAAAGCATACCATGGCTCTTTACCCCCCGGAGCTTGGCCGGTTTGAGGTTGTAGACAAGAATGATGGTCCTGCCCAGCAGTTCCTCCTCAGTGTAGTAAGGAACTAGTCCGGAGACTATAGTTCTGTGTTCCTCATCCCCTGCATCTATCGTCTCAATGTAGAGCTTGTCTGCCTCCGGGTGGCGTGCAACTGTTACAATCCTGGCAGCCCGCAGCTCCACGGAATTGTTGAACTGTTCTGCCGGCGTAAGGGTATCTTCAATCTGTATCTCCATCTCCCGCCTCTTCTGCTCCTCTTTGCGTTCATCCTGGGTTCCGGAATAGGTATCCCGAAGGGCTGCCACACGATCATCCTCAAGCCGGTCAAATAGAATCTCCGGTTTGCTGATTTCCGCTACTCCACTGAATGTGCCCACATCCGACCAATCCGTTTCAGTGCAGTTGACCATGGCAAGGATCCGGGCAGATGACTCTGGGAGATAGGGCGCTATCATGACAGCCAAATCGCGGACCAGGAACACCAGGCCCCGCAGCAGCCCTGCAGCCGCTTCAGGTTGTTCCTTGCGAGTTTTCCAGGGCTCTCCCGCCTGAAAAATGCGGTTCCCGTAGGATGAGAGGGCAAAGATTGCCCGCAGGGCATCCCGGAGTTCAGCCCGCTCAAGATGTTCGGTGACCTTCATCTGCTGAGCGCGCACCTCGCTCATAAAGGAGGGGTCGACAGCTCCTTCAGGAAGACGTCCATCGTAGAACCGGTGCACGAACGTCAGCGTACGGTTGACCAGATTGGCGAGATTACCGATTAGCTCACCATTGACTTTCTCCTGGAAATCAGCCCAGAGAAACTGTGCATCCGATTTCTCGGGTCTGATATAGAAGATATAGAATCGCCATACATCCGCTGGGATAGCGGTCTCCCTGGCATCGGTACCGAACACACCGACTCCCTTGCTTTTGGAGAATTTCCCGTTCTCGTAGTTGAGGTACTCTGTCGAGGACATATGGTGCAACAGTGTCCAGTTCTCACCGGTCGCCAGCAGTGATGCCGGAAAAATGACAGTATGAAAAGGGATATTGTCTTTCCCGATAAACTGATAGAGCTCGACGTTGTCGGGATTCTTCCACCAACTCTCCCATTCAGCCGTGTGGTTGGCAGTGATGGAGATGTATCCGATAGGGGCATCAAACCAGACATAGAACACCTTGCCCTCATACCCTTTTTTTGGAACGGGAATACCCCATTTGAGGTCCCTGGTAATGCAGCGCTCCTTCAGGCCGTCACGTATCCAGCTCTTCGTCATCTGGACAGCATTGCGGGCCCAGAAACCGGTTACTGAAGCTTCAGCCATCCAGCTTTCTAGCAACGGCAGTATTCCCGGAAGGTCAAGATAGAGATGCTTCGTGGACTTCATTTCAGGGGTATTGTGGCAAACTCCGCATGACGGATCAATCAATTCGGTAGGATCAAGCAGTTTACCGCAGTTTTCACACTGGTCCCCCCTTGCATCCTCATAGCCGCAGTGGGGACAGACCCCATGGACAAAGCGGTCTGCAAGGAAGCGTTCGCAACTGTTGCAGTATAGCTGCTCTATCTCCCGCTCCCTGATATATCCGGCTGCATCTACCCGGTTGAAAATATCCTGGACAATATCAGTCTGGGCCTGCGTGGAGGTTCTCCCGAAGCGGTCAAAAGCAATATTGAACCAATCATAAATATCGGTGTGAATGGCATTGTAGCGATCACACAATTCCTGCGGTGTAATCCCTTCCTGAAGAGCTCGAGTTTCAGTCGCCGTACCATATTCGTCGGTACCGCAGACATAGAGCGTCTCATAGCCTCTAGCCCGGCAGAAGCGGGCAAAGACATCGGCTGAAAGCACCTGGATAAGGTTACCGAGGTGGGGAATGTTGTTGACATAGGGCAAGGCTGAGGTTATCAGCCGTCGTTTCTCTCTATTCATGGGGTCAATCATAGCGATATATTCCACTTCTTGCAATGCAGTTTCTGCACCTTTGAATACTTTCAAATCAACTACCCGGATGCTGAAATAATGGGCTTGCTACAGCGTAATACCTTGACTCTGTCCCGTATAGGGATTACCTTAAGATTGAATGCTTATTATGAGGAGGAGTTATGTTGGAACGTAACGCCAATCCAGCTCCGAAGCAGTTTACTCTACAACCTAAAATTATCATCATCATTCTTGCAGCTATTCTTCTGGTAATTATGGGCTTGAGCAGCTTCTTCGTCGTTGATCAGACTGAAAAGGGAGTAGTGCTGCGGTTCGGCCAATACAACCGTATTGTCGAAGCCGGTCTGCAGTGGAAACTACCTTTCGGAATTGAAAAGAATTACAATGTACCTACCGAAGTGGTGCAGAACATGAATTTCGGCTTTAGGACCGAACAGTCCGGAGTGACTACTGTCTATGCTGCCAGTGATTACCCACAGGAATCCATCATGCTGACAGGAGATCTGAACATCATAGATATTGAATGGACTATCCAGTATCGGATAAATGATCCCTACGCATGGTTGTTCAATGTTCAGGACCGGGTGAAAACCATTCGAGACATCAGCCAGTCAGTCATAAACCAGCTAGTGGGGGATCTTGGCATACTGGCTGTCATGGGTCCCGAACGTACCAACATCGAGGTTGAAGCCCAGCAGCAGATGCAGCAGATCTTCGATACCTACGGCATCGGAATCCGCGTAGTTACCATCAAGCTAAAGAACATCATTCCTCCTAAGGGAGACGTCCAGGATGCCTTCGAAGATGTCAACAAATCCGTTCAGGATATGAACCGGCTGATCAATGAAGGCAAGCAGGCCTACAACAAGGAGATCCCCAAAGCCCAGGGTGAAGCCCTCCAGTTGATCCAGATTGCCGAAGGATATGCTGTGGAACGGGAGAATGAGGCCATCGGGGATGTTGCCCGATTCAACGCAGTCCGTGAAGCGTACTCCAAGGCACCTGAGGTTACCGCCACCCGTCTTTATATCGAGACAATGGAGAACATACTCTCAACCAGCGGTGGTGAAGTCACCCTGATAGACAAGATGCTGGAGAACTTCCTCCCCATCAAGAGCGTGGGGACACAGGGTGTTGAAGTGACAACAGGAGGTGCAGAATGAAAAAACTGATAACCACACTCATAGTCATTGGCGTCCTGATTATTCTACTAGTCATCCTTGGCCCCTTCTACATCCTTAACGAGGGTGAACAGGCTGTGATTACCCGTTTTGGTGCAGTAGTCAACACAGAGACTGATGCTGGCCTGAAGCTGAAGGTTCCCTTTGTCGATAATGTCGTCAAATACTCAAAGAAGGTCCTCTCATGGGACGGTGATGCCCAGAGGATTCCAACCAAGGAGAATCAGTTTATCTGGGTCGATACAACAGCACGCTGGAAGATTGTCGATCCGCTGAAATTCTACAAGGCCGTGAATTCCCTCGATCAGGGGTATGCCCGCCTGGATGATGTAGTCGACTCGACTGTACGAACCATCATAGCTGAGAACTTTCTCAACGAAGCAGTCAGGAACAGCAATAAAATCAACGAGATCATCATCACCGAGCAGGTCCAGTCAGTAGATACCCTTGAGGATGCTGAACAGCTGCGTAATCTCACAGAGACGAAGATTCAATACGAGGACATATCCAAGGGACGTAAAATACTTTCTGAGGAGATGTACTCGCTTGCTGTCAACATTACGAGGGAGGAGTATGGTATCGAGCTGCTTGATATCCTGATCCGCCAGATCCGGTATTCCGATGATCTCACCGAGAGTGTTTATGAACGGATGATCAAGGAGCGGAATCAGATCGCCGAAGCCTACCGCTCATACGGAGAGGGAAAGAAGGCTGAATGGCTCGGTAAACTTGAGAATGACAAGAAGAAAATTCTCTCTGAAGCCTATGCCCAGTCAGAAGACATAAAAGGTGCCGCCGATGCCAAGGCAACCCAGATCTATGCAGACTCCTACTCTGCCGACCCCGATTTCTTCGAATTCTGGAAAACACTTGAGTCATACCGGAAAGTCATTCCGGACCTGGAAAAGATTCTCACCACTGAAATGGAGTACTTTGATTACCTCTACAATTCAGAGGGAGAAAGCAAGTAACTGATACGAAGCTGCGCATGATGCAGCTGACAGTGGAACCGGGAGCTGTTGTTCTGAGGTATCTCTCAGATTACAACAGCTCCTTTTTTTCCTAAGCACGTGCTTCAGGATACATGGAATGGGCATTACCACCTGCTCTCACTAATTGCTGCCGACACACACCACCGAGGAACAAGGCAGTCATCTTTTTTATATGCATTTACTTGCAGTAACATCATGGTTTTTTGCATCAGCATTTGATAAGATACAGCATGAACCAAAGTCGCAGACTGCAGCAGTTGCTCGAAACAATCTCCGGTGAGCTGATCAATGAGAGGGACCCGCTCATTACCGGCATCACGCATGACTCGCGGGCAGTTCATCCCGGCAATCTCTTTGTAGCAATAAGCGGTAACCATGCCGATGGACATGATTACATCGAATCGGCTATTTCCGCTGGGGCGGCAGCTGTTCTCTGCCGGAAGGTCCCTGCCGTAACAGCTCAGGAAGTGGTCTATATCAAAAGCAGCGATACCAGCCGTGACATGTCACGTATTGCTGCCGCATTCTACCGGACAGCAGAAGAGCGTATGTTCATCATAGGGGTAACCGGTACCGATGGGAAGAGCAGCACCTGCGACTACATTTATCAGCTGCTCTCTGCAGCTGGTATACGGACAGCCCTATCCTCTTCGGTACACCGCGATACCGGCAGGGGGGTAGAGAAGAACCGGTACCATTTGACTACCCCCGATGCTGTCCGAATGCACAGCTTTCTTGCAGAGGCATCAGCAAACGGCTGCACACATGCCGTGATTGAAGCCAGTTCGCATGGCCTTGACCCTCAATTCAGCAGGCTTGCTGACATTACCTTTGATATTGCCCTCTGTACAAACATCACTGCCGAACATCTTGATTTCCACCAGACCCGGGAACGGTATATCGATGCCAAAATGAACATTTTCAGGCAGTTGCGACGCAATACCGGCATCGGAATAATCCCCTCAGTTCCCGTGGATTGGGGGGGGAAAGCTGCAGCCGTTATACACTCCCGTAACTGCAGTCTCCGCACCTGGGGCAGCGGAGACGAGTTCAGGCCTGCTGCAGGAGCCCAGCTGCATGTTACCTGGCTGGCAATGCAAAAGACCGAGACAGCCATCCTGATACAGACAGACAGCCTGGCCCTGCGCACCACAGTACCCTTCTCCTTCCGGACCCAGCTGCTGAACCTTGCCCCAGCCCTGCTGGTACTAACCCTGATAGCACCTCATCCAGCTGCCCTTTCACAGCTGCTTGACGGTTTCCGTTTCGTTTCCGTTCCCGGACGCTACAGTCTGGTCACCGACAAACGGGACCGGATTCTGGTCATAGACTTTGCACACACCCCGCAGGCTTTCTCGCACCTCCTTTCCGATATGAGACGACTCTACCCCGATAAACGCTTCACGGTTGTTTTCGGCAGTGCCGGCCAGCGAGACAGCCAGAAACGCCCCCACCTTGGTTCCGTGGCAGCTGCCTACTGCAGCAGCATCATCCTGACCGATGAGGACCCGAGGGAGGAGAGCCCGGATGCAATACTCAGTGACATAGCTGCCGGCATACCAGAAGAGTTTGCCGGTACAGTAATACGCGAACCTGACAGGAAGTTGGCCATTGAGAGAGCTCTGCATGATGCAGGTGCCGGAGAGGTCCTGCTCTTTCTTGGGAAAGGCCATGAGGAGAGCATCGAATACGGGGACAACCAGCTGGTATGGGATGAAGCTGCCTGCCTTCAGGAAATTCTGATCAAACAGGGAGATATGTAGCGTGAAAGAG
>CAZSBC010000111.1:0-10773 GCA_964605195.1 uncultured Spirochaetales bacterium
ACAGTGACATGAGCCTGGAATATGCCTTCAGGCACTCCCCGGAGCTTATCCGGCAGAGTACCGAGAACATCGTTAGGATATTTGCAGCCGGAGCTGCACTCAACTGAGAAAGAGCGTCGCTGTCCCCACGTTCTCTGCTGCCTTTTCGCCCTCCAGGGCCTTCAGAACGGCAAGGCCGAAGTCGGAGGCATAGCCGGGACCACGACCGGTTATCAGATTCCCGTCGGTAAGTACCGGCTGATCACCGAAATCACACTCCGGGGCAAATGATTCCGCTCCGGGGTAACAAACAGCCTGCCTGTTATCAAGAATCCCAAGCTTTGCCAGCACAACAGCTGGCGATGCGCAAATGGCACTGACAAGCCTGTTGTCATTGAACATGTTGATGATCAGTTCATTCACTTCCCAGCAGTTGGCCAGGTTTGTCGCACCCGGCAATCCCCCGGGAAGCATGCAGCCGTCATAATCGGCAAACTGATCAACGGAATCCAGGACAGTATCGGTAAATATTCTCACCCCATGGGCACCGGTAATCACTTCACCCCCGATACCGGCTATGGTCACCTCCACGCCCCCCCTTCTCAGGATATCAACAGGGACAATGGCTTCAATCTCTTCAAATCCTTCGGCGAGAAATACAACTATTCTGCTCATCACCAATCCTCCAAATTTCCCAGAACTTCATATGCCTTTCTGAGAACGCTCTCCGTCTCTTCCCACCCGATGCAGGCATCGGTGATGGAAACTCCATACTGCAGGCTGCATTTATCCAGCACAATCTCCTGACTTCCGGGAAGCAGGTTACTTTCCAGCATGAATCCCCTGATGGCATCGTTGCCATTGACCTTCTGGTCAATAACCGAACGCAGTACCCGTCGCTGCCGGTCCGGCTTCTTTCTGGAATTTGCATGGCTGCAGTCTATGATTATGGCCGGATTGAGACTACTGTTCAGCAATCTCTCCCTGGCTTCCTCAACATCCTCTTCATAGTAATTCGGAGCTATTGAGCCGCCCCTGAGGATCAGGTGCCCAGTATCATTCCCGGATGTACGCACAATTGCACTTTTTCCGGCTTTGTCGATCCCGATGAAGCTTGCCGGACTGGCGGCCGACTGAATGGCATTGATGGCTATCTTCAGGTTCCCGCTGGTACTGTTCTTGAATCCGACAGGTACCGACAGCCCGCTGGCGAGATTACGGTGCGTCTGGCTCTCTGTTGTCCTCGCACCGATGGCTGCCCATGAGACAAGATCGTCTATATATTGGGGAATGATCGGATCAAGCATTTCACAGCCAACCGGCAGGCCAATTTCAGAAATTTCCAGAAGAATTTTCCTGGCAAGCTCAAGCCCGTATGCGATGCAGTAGGTACCGTCAAGATAGGGGTCGGTAATAAGGCCTTTCCACCCGAGGGTGGTACGCGGTTTCTCAAAATAGGTCCGCATGACCACGAATATACGGTCCGATATTTCCTCCGAAAGGGCCTTCAGACGTTGGGCATAGTCAAGAGCCGCCATTTCATCATGGATGGAACAGGGTCCGACAATTGCCATGACACGTGAATCGGTAGCCTTGATGATACCGGTTATCATATTCCTGAAGTGCTCAACCCGCTGCAGCAGAGCTTCATTGGCAGGAAGCCGTTTGTGCAGCTCCTGCGGGCTGATTAGCGGTTCAAACTCAGTTATTCGTAGATCATTGATATGTTTCATCTCTGGTTGCTCTCCATGAGGCTAATCTACCCGGTATCAATCCGCTTTGTAAAGAACGGAGACTCCCCTTCAAGGCAGTCTGTCACACTTTCACCATGGGGACAGACAGTAATCCGCAGACCATCGCTTCGCAGCGGAGCGAACAGCTGCTCCACCACAGCAGGTGAGTTGTTCTCACGGGAGAGGTGGCACAGGTAGACCCTGCGCCCTGCCCGCATTCCCAGCGACGAGAGGAATGCTAAGGCTGAAGCATTCGAGAGGTGCCCGCCGTCAGAATCTATCCGCTGCTTGAGATAGCGGGGGTAGGATCCCGTCAGCAGCATACCGGTATCATAGTTCGTCTCCAGGAAGATGATATCGGCGGTTTCGGCCTGCATGATCATGGCAGCATCGGTAGCACCGCTGTCGGTGAGCAATACTATCCGCACATCTCCTGTCTGCAGGGTAAATCCGCAGGAGACGGGTGTATCATGACTCGTATTCCAGGGAGTAACTGTAAACACTCCGATCTGTATTGATGATCCCTGCTCCAACACCTCTACTGCCGGCCGTCGGTTCAGCTGAACCCGATTGGAAGGGACCCCTAAAGGAAGGAATACCGGTATCTTCAAGCGGCGGCCGAGCGCTCCCACCCCGCTGACATGATCATGGTGCTCATGGGTCAGCAGGATAGCCCTCAGCTTTACCGGATCATGACCACACAGTGCCATTCTCCGCAGGACCTCCTTTACCGAGAAGCCGTTATCGATGAGAAGGGCATCCCGGTCAGTCTCCAGCATATAGGCATTCCCTGAGGAGCCGCTGCCCAGCACAGAATATTTGAGCATCAATACTCCTCCAGCAGCTTATCCAGGGCTTCTCGCTCCGGTGCCAGCAGCACCCTGTTCCTCAGCCGCACTACCGGCATTCGCAGCAGCAGGGGGTACTCCATCAGCTCCTCAACAGGATTGTAATCCATGTAGGCATACCCCCGTTTTTTATATATAGCCGATGTGGTATCAATGAGCTCCTCCGGGTCTACCGTTGCAGTTATCTGTGCAAGCTCACCGTCGGAGAGCTGCTCCTTCTGAAGATCAACGAACTGGAAAGGCAGTTTCCGCTCCCGGAAATAGCGTATTACCTGTTTTGTGGCATTGCTCTTCTTGGTACCGATAATTCTGCAGATACTCTTTCCCATAGCGACCCCGTCAGTTGTGCAGATACTGTACAAATCAATTATGATCTGGTACACCATACTATATATCTTTTATAAAACCTGCAATCTATGTAGACTTGATTATCAGGCAAAGCACTAAAGAGAAACACGGGAGGTTTCATGGCAGAGAGAATCAGTACGGTCCTTACGATGGCACCGGATAACAGCAGTATCTCAGTTGAAGGGTGGGTCCGTACGAAGAGGGACTCCAAGAACTTCTGCTTCTTTGAGATCAATGATGGATCGTGCCTGAAGAATCTTCAGGTCATCCTTGACAAGAATACCTCACAGATTGAGGCGGCCATTCATCGTATCACAACTGGTGCAAGTGTCACCTTCTCCGGAAAACTTGTCGAGTCGCCTGGTAAGAATCAGCAGGTGGAACTGCAGGCAGATGACGTGACCGTCTGGGGTGAGGCCCCTGCAGATACCTACCCACTCCAGAAGAAACGCCACTCATTTGAGTTCCTGCGGGAAATTGCCCATTTACGACCCCGTACCAACACCATAGGTGCTGTAGCCCGGGTCCGCAACGCCTTGAGTGTTGCCATCCACGCCTTCTTTCAGGAACACGGATTCATCTATGTCCACACTCCAATCATCTCAGCCTCAGACTGTGAAGGGGCAGGAGAGATGTTCCAGGTAACTACGCTTCCGCTGGACAATATCCCCCGCAATGAGGATGGGTCTCCCGACTACAGCAGGGATTTCTTCGGCAAGCAGGCAAATCTCACGGTGAGCGGTCAGCTTGAGGCTGAGATATTTGCCCTGGCACTGAAGAATGTCTATACCTTCGGTCCCACGTTTCGGGCCGAGAACTCGAATACCAGCCGTCATCTTGCTGAATTCTGGATGATTGAGCCGGAGATGGCATTCTGCACCCTCGAAGGGAATATGCAGGTAGCCGAGGATTTCCTCAAGTATATCTTTTCATATGTACTGGAACACTGTGAAGAGGATATGGCCTTCTTCAGCAAGTGGATCGAGAAGGGTGTCGCCGGGGCCCTGCAGGAGATTGTTGATAAACCCTTTGCCCACATCACCTACACCGAAGCAGTAAATGAGCTGCAGAGAGCTGCGGAAACGTTCGAGTATCCCGTATCCTGGGGTGCGGATCTACAGTCTGAGCACGAAAAGTTCCTGACAGAGAAGGTTTGTAACGGTCCTGTGATCGTCACCGATTATCCTAAGGAGATCAAAGCCTTCTACATGAAGATGAATGAAGACGGCCGTACCGTCAGGGCAATGGATGTGCTTGTCCCGCGGCTGGGGGAGATTATCGGGGGCAGTGAGCGCGAAAGCAGGCTAGACGTACTCAAGAGGAGAATTACCGATCTGAATCTCAACCCAGAGGATTACTGGTGGTACCTCGACCTGAGACGATACGGGACAGTACCCCATGCCGGGTTTGGATTGGGATTTGAACGGGTCATACAGTACGTCACGGGAATGCAGAACATCAGGGATGTCATCCCCTTCCCCCGCACTGTGCACAGTGCTGATTTCTGAGGATCAGCTAAGCTAGACGCTGCAGAGCCCGATCTTTATGGCAAACCTGATCAATCCCGCTATTGAGACCGAGTTGGTTTTCCTGAAGAGACGTCGCCGGTAGGTTTCCACGGTACTTACCGAGATTGCCAGTGCATAAGCAATCTCTTTTGATGTAAACCCCTCGCCAATCAGTTGCAGAACTTCTCGCTCCCGCGGTGTGAGTGTGCCCCGGAACTCCTCCCTGGAGAGTTTGCGGAGGGATTCTGCCGCAGCAGTCGGCAAACGGGGATTTCCCTCGAACGCCGATTGAATAGCCCTGAGCACATCAGAGAAACTCTGTGTCATGAATACATAGTGTTTTATATCAAGCAGTGCAGCATGGCGGAGACAGAATTCATTCGGCTCTTTCAGCAGTCCTATCAGAAAACAACCCTCCTCCTGCAGAGTTAAGACCCTTGTGAGGGTATCGGATACAGCATCAAGGGATTCCACATCGACTATTACGACATCCACAGCTGCCGGTAAAGCATTTGCCGACAGCTGCCCTGCCGGATCCAGCAGGTGAATCTTCCACCCCCCGGTATGCATAAACAGTTGTTGCAGCCCATCGGCCATCAGCCGGCTGCCGGAACAGATACAGACACGCTTCATACCTGGTATAACCGCAGCTGGGTCAGTATGAATTCAAAGGATTCAGATGAAGGTGACCACCTGCTGCAGAGTCTTACGCTTGGCTTTCTGCTGCCGCAGCCTTTCGGGGTGCAAGGCATATCCCAGAGGTGTTATTGCAAAGACATATTCATGATCACGCAATGCAAGCACTCTCCGTAACTCCCGTTCCGAGAAAGCCGCAATCCAGCAGGTGGCAACTCCCAGACTCTCGGCTGCAAGAATCATGTGGTCCATGGCAATCGTGGCATCTGTCTCCACTGATGAGTAGCCGTCACTGCGTACCCAGGCAGCTTCCCTGTCTGCAACGACGATGAGAATATGGGGGGCAGCAGCAAGCCAGCGTCCCTGATAGCAAGCGGCAATCCTGCCACGAAGCGTTGGTTCGGAGACAACAAGAAAACGCCAAGGCTGGTTATTGCATGCCGACGGAGCCACTCTTCCGGCTTCAACTATCTGTTCAAGCACCTCCCCGGCAACCGGTTGCTCACTCTCAAACTCACGGCAGCTTCTTCTCCGTCGGATAATATCAGTTACTTCCATACAGTCTCCCCTTTTTTAAGAAAGTTGGCAGCCAATTGTCAGAATATGCATCTTTTGCAATTGGCCTGCGTATAATCAAGATATGCCGGTTCCCGAACGGGCAATCGGGATAAACCCCTCCCCGAGCACCTCAGAGGCATTTGTCACAATGATGAAGGCATCCGGGTCTATCTCCCTGACAATGCTCTTTATCTGGTTGATTTTCCGGTTACGCACCACGGACATAATCATGTTTTTACTTTCGCTGGTGAACATGCCCTGTGAGGCGATCACTGTTCCGCCGATCCCCATCTCGAAGAGCAGCTTCTCCCGGATCTCCTGATGGTGGCTGCTGATGATCAGCGCCATCTTGGCATAGTTGGCGCCGCTCGTCACCAGATTGATTACCTGCCCGGTGGCGAATACAGTAATGATGGCAAACAGGGCCGCCTCTATGGAGAATACCAGGGCAGCTGCAAGAATGACCAGCCCGTCAACGACAATGAGCGAACTCCCCAGAGGGAGATTGCTGTAATGGTGAAGAATCTGGGCAAGAATGTCTGTTCCCCCGGTATTTGATCCACCCTTCATCACTATCCCGAGACCGGCCCCGGAAATGACGCCTCCGAAAAGAGCCGAAAGCAGCATGTCAGTCTTGTCATTGTAGGCGAGCACCCCCTCATACCCCAGCAGATAACTGAAAACAGTCACTCCCACTGAGAGGGCAATAGTTCCGTAGAGAGATCTCAAACCATACTGGGTACCGAATATTCTGATGCCAAGCAGGAATATGGGAAGAGAGAGCAACAGCATAGTGTATCCGGGATTGAGTTTGGTCAAATGAAAAATTATGACGGCTATGCCGCTGACACCACCGGCGGCAATCTGAGAAGGCGTGAGAAACAGGACTATACCCAGTGCGGTTACCAGTGATCCGAGGGTGATCTGCAGATACGAGATTACCGCATCTCTCTTCAGTGGTTTCAGCATACGCTCTCCCTCCTTTGCATAATCACTATCCGGTCAGGGCTTCAGCATCCGGGTAAGCTGCCGATCCAGGGCATTGGCAAATTTCTGGACATCCTGCTGTGAAAGGGGTCGATTCCTTTCAAAGTGGATGCCTGCATTCCGGAAATCGGTCATGATGTTCCGCAGAGATAAGCGTTCCGCCATATTCTCTTCCGTATATAGCCCGCCCCGATCATCGAGCACCACACATCCTGCGGTAACCAGGTTGGCTGCCAGGATGATATCCCTCGTGATCGCCAGATCCCCTGGTTCAGCGAGGGATTCCAGCTTCCTGTCGGCTTCATCCATACCGGAAGGCACCACATGCATGAATAAGTTCGGACCGGTACAATCGGCAAGATCACGGTCAGCCGCAAAGTGAACATCCAGGGAGAGTCGGCAGGCCGCTTTCCTGATGATAGAGCGTATCTGTCGGGGACATGAATCGGCATCGACAACTATTTTCATACACCCTCTCCTCAGACAGGATCAGGTATACTGCTGCTGTACAGCATCCCCTCACCATCGGTAACTATGTGATAGCACGGGATTCCGGCCGGAACACAGCATGCATCCCCCCGTGAGAGGGATACGGTCAACGCCTCTCCCCCCTCCTCATAGTGCAGTTCAGCACTTCCTGCTGTACAGATGAGTATCTCGATGGAATTCCTCCCGCTCAATGTGATACTGCTGCCAGGCAGCACTGCCTGCAGCTGAAACTCTGCAGCCGGAGTCTCATATCGAAGCTGTCCCTCTCCTGATACATGCGCTATGGTCTTCTCCTTAACGGAACCGCTGAAATGCATGATGGCAGCCAGCTCATTGAGATCCACATGCTTGGAGGTAAGCCCTCCCCGCAGCACATTATCTGAATTGGCCATCACTTCGACCCCCACTCCCTCAAGATAGGCATGCAGTTCACCGGCAGGCTGGTACAAGGCCTCCCCCGGTACCAGTTCCACCAGATTCAGGTAGAGGGGGGATGCTGCCGCTATGTCTCCCGGATAGCGATCCAGCAGCCGGCTGATCATCATGAATTCCCGCTGCTGGGTTGCAAGCCGTACGACAGCATTGCGCAGATCTGCAAGCAGGTATTCCTTCAGACTGCCCTCCAGTGTCATCAGCCGAATGAAGAACTCCCGGTAGCACCGCAGTCTATCCCCGTCCGCCTCGAAAAGCAGAGGGCGCAGCACTTCGTCATATACGTCCGATCCAAGGGCTGAAAAGAGCCGGTCAATCTCCTCAGGCAAACGAAAGCCGCACAGCGCGGTAAACGGTGTCAGGGCACAGATTATCTCGGGCTTGTGATTTGCATCCCGGTAGTTCCTGCCGGGATCACCAAGAGGCACCCCTATCCGGTTCTCACGTGCAAAGCCTTCCTGCGCCTGGGCAATCGTTGGATGACACTGAATGGAGAGCGGACTGCCCACAGCAAGAATCTTCATGAGAAAGGGAAGCTCTCCGTTGTACCGCTCTCCGCTGCTGCCCAGAATTCCGGGAGGATCCCCGGCAATGTAGTGCTTCAGCGGCACAGTTGCCTCCTGCTCACCTAGGATAACCCCGGCAGGTCCCTTGGGATGGGTGCCGAGCCATAGCTCAGCCCAGGGCTTCCCATCACGATCACACCCCAGCAGATCAGGGATAGTCTCTGCATCACCCCACGCATAATGCTGCACAAACGGTTCAAGTCTGACTACTTTCATACCCTAAGTCTACAGAGTGGGCTGGATGTGGTCAATTCACTATATCTTGTAATTTTTCATTATTGCATATATAAATGGGTAACAAAACACAATTCGTGGAGGATAATGATGTCACTTTCACCACTTCAGAGAGCCAGGTATACCTATCAGCCAAAGCTGCCCGCTGTCCTGCGGAATGATATCCACAAGATTGTCCCGGTACTTGGCGAGAAAGCCCTGCCCGCTGTTGATCGGGAGGCTCTCAGGGAAATGTTCCCGAACACATACGGAATGCCTTCAGTCTCCTTTACCATCGGGGAGAACAGCAGTATCGCCAAGAAAATCAATGTTGGAGTAATACTCTCAGGAGGCCAGGCCCCCGGCGGTCACAACGTCATAGCCGGACTCTTTGATGCTATCAAGCAGGCCAATCCTGCATCAAGTCTCTATGGCTTCAAGGGTGGGCCCTCAGGAATCCTGAATAACGATGCCATCGAGATCACCGAAGCACTGATGGCAGAGTACCGCAATACCGGAGGTTTCGATATCATAGGTTCCGGAAGGACAAAACTTGAATCAGAAGAGCAGTTCCTGGTTTGTGAAGAGGTGTGCAAAAAACGTGATATTTCAGCTATTGTCGTTATCGGCGGCGATGACTCAAACACCAATGCTGCCGTTCTTGCCGAGTTCTTTGCTGCACGAAACAGTGGTATTGCCGTCATAGGAGCACCGAAGACAATCGACGGAGATCTGAAAAACGAAGCTATTGAGGTCTCCTTCGGCTTCGATACCGCCACTAAGACCTACTCAGAACTAATCGGGAATATTGCCCGGGATGCCAATTCAGCCAAGAAATACTGGCACTTCATCAAACTGATGGGCCGTTCCGCCTCCCATATTGCCCTTGAGTGTGCTCTGCAGACACAGCCGAATGTAACACTCATCTCCGAGGAGGTTGAGACACACCAGACGACCCTCGATGAAATAGTCGAGGAGATTTGCTCGGTAATTGCCAGAAGGGCAGATCAGGGCAAAAATTTCGGGATCATCCTTATTCCCGAAGGTCTCGTTGAGTTCATCCCTGAGATGAAGGCCCTTATCGCTGAGTTGAACGATCTCATGGCACATGCAGCTGATGAGTTCACAACCCTTGCAACGCAGCAGGCACAGGAGACATGGCTTTCGGAAAAGTTGTCAGCCGAATCTGCTGCGGTATTCTCCTCATTGCCGGTTACTATCAGGCAGCAGCTGCTGATGGACCGCGATCCCCACGGGAACGTTCAGGTCTCCCGCATCGAGACAGAGAAGCTGCTGATCACCATGGTGGAAAGCCGGCTGGCAGCCTGGAAGAGGGCCGGCAGGTACAGCGGTACATTCAGCAGCCAGAATCACTTTTTCGGCTATGAGGGACGTTGTGCCTTCCCGTCAAATTTCGATTCCGATTACTGTTATGCCCTCGGCTACAATGCCTTCATGCTGATTGCCGCGGGGCTTACGGGGTACATCTCCTCAATCACGAATCTGGCATCCCCGGCAGCCGAATGGCAGGCTGGCGGCATCCCTGTGACAATGATGATGAATATGGAGCAGCGGCACGGCACGATGAAACCGGTGATCAGGAAAGCCCTGGTGGAACTGGACCAACCGCCCTTCAGGACCTTCGCAGAGCATCGGGAACGCTGGGCAGTTGAGACCTGTTATCTTTTCCCCGGGGCAATTCAGTACTATGGGCCGGCGGAGGTGTGCGACTTGCCCACAAAGACACTGGCACTGGAGAAGGGGCATGAAATTGTGTATTGATAGAAAAATTACGGGTTAAAAACGAGGGGCTGCACAGACTCAATCCAATGCAGCCCCTTGTCTTCGTATAGCTAATTTTTTACCGTCGGCTTACTGTCGAGCAGTAAAAATTCTCCTAATATCATCAGCCGTCAAAGTAACCGGAGTCTTTTTCAATCCGGTTTTTCCGGCAAGCCGGAGCAGCTCATCCTGCGAGAACCCATAGGTGCGCAGCAGGGGCATCCTCTCCTCATCTTGCCACCTAAACAACCTGTCCAGCAATAAGGTTACACCGAACTTGACATCTTTGTATTCTTTGTCAAGATTGAGATAATAGCCGGCATTGCTGTACTTTACAACTGCCGGATGTGTGTATTTCGTATCTTTTACCAGTTTTTCGACAACAGTCTGTGTCGCTTCTGCCAGCAGTGTGCCGCAGGCGATACCATGGGGTGTTGCTCGCTCGCCTGCGGGCTCGCTCGCAACATTATACAATAATTATGCTAAAAACCAAACTAAAATACAGCCCGATAATATTAATTGCCCTCATCCTCGCATCGGGGATAGTTTTTTCGTGGATTATCCAAAGCACTATTGCCAGCCCGGGGTCTTATTCCTATCCGACTCCGATGTATGCCAAATCCGAGGGCGGGTTGATTAGCCATTGGAAAATGGATGAGGCGTCTTGGACAGTGGATTGTTCAACAGATACGGT
>CAZSBC010000112.1:0-10649 GCA_964605195.1 uncultured Spirochaetales bacterium
CTTATAGCTACCGAACCCCTGCTTTTTCAGCGTGCTGAGGGAAAGGTCGTTCATACAGTTCAGCAGACCGATATCGAAGAGCATCAGCTTGAAGAAGTTCTCCTTTTTATTGGATTTCAGCGGGATTGCCGGATGGTCAATGATAAATACCGGATAGCTGAGTCCTGCTTGTATGAGCCAATCTATGGGACCGATAAGCTGCATGAATTTTGAATATCCGGGCAGGACATCCTTAAAACGATATCGACCTACAGAATAGTCATCGGCTTTCATGATCTGCCTGGGTATGTTCTCAAATACCCGGACAATATGGTTTGCGTTCACCTTCCCGGAGTGCTTGGCAAAATCACTCATATATCCGGTGATAATCTGATCCTGGACATAGCGTATCTCGGAAAAGATGTCAGGAGTAAGCATCCTGCTCTGCTGATAGATGAGGTTGGCTTCAGGCAGACCTCCAACAACAAAATAGGTGGTAAGTATATCTACCAGTCTGTTATGCAGGATTTTTGGCAGGGGCATAACGTGAGATAGGAGTTCCAGCATCTCCGGGTGGTGATTGCTGATGAACTCCTGAAAGGAAAGCGGGTAGAGCAGCAGTGAATCAATCTTGCCGACGGGGAAAGATGTCTCCAATCGGGTTGCCCCAATATGCGAACCGGCGCAGCAGACTGCAGCCTGAGGCAGTTTCTCACAGAAGAATTTCAGACTCGTTACTGCTTGAGGACACTCCTGAATTTCATCAAAGAAGATGAGATCCTGATCCAGGGAGATGGTGACAGAGTAACTCAGTTCCAGGGTTTCCAGGATTTTCATGGGATTCAGAGAAGCTTGAAATACCGAATGGAGTTCCGGATCCTCCTGAAAATTGAATGTATGAACCTGTGAAAACTCCTCTCTGCCGAACTCCTCGATCAACCAGGTTTTCCCTACCTGACGAGCCCCCTTCAGCAGAAGTGGTTTTCTCTTTTTGCTGGTCTTCCAGGCAAGCAGTTTGTGATATATTTCCCGTTTCATATGGTATTATAGCAGGCATGCTGCCTTATTGCCAGTAATAAGGTTGTAATTATACTATTTTTGCAAGATTAAATAGGAGTAACAACGCCTTTTTACAACATAACCGGTTAAGCAGGGCTGCTATGCAATACGCATGCAGACAGAATCTTGCCTCAGAGCAGCCTGAAGAGCACGGCGGCCCCAAGGCGCAGCTGGAGGTCCCGGAACCCGAGATCTGCTATTGCCCCCGAGAAGGCCTCTCCGAGAGTCATAGGGGTATGGGCGAGGGCAAAGGCCCCGATCGATGCACTCCCCAGGTTGATGTCGGCCGTTGTCCGCTGCACCAGAAGGTGCTCCTGACAGATGGGGGGAGATCCTGCTCTATTTGTCTGAAGCTCCAAGGATGTTGCGAACCATCCTGATCAGGTTGCGTACGGTAAACGGTTTTTGGAGAAAACTGACTGATTCCATGGAGCGTACTTCCTCCAGTGTGAAACCGTCTGCATACCCAGAAATGAATAAAACCGGTATATCCGGTGATGTTGCCTGAATTCTGTAATATATTTCTGGACCGTGCATCTCGGGCATGATAACGTCTGAAATGAGCAGATCAATCTCATCTTTGTGCTGTTCGAAAAGTTGCAGGGCCGTACTGGCAGTGTCGGCAGCATACACTTTGTACCCGTATGATGTGAGCGTGTCCTGAATCATTTGGAGTACGACTGCTGCATCGTCAACGACTAGGATGGTTTCGCTTACTTTTGGCTTGGATTCGTTCGTTTGTTTGCGGAGTTCCCTAAGGGCTCTGTCTACAGCAGGAAAGAGGCAGTAGAACGTTGCACCTGCTTGTAATTCACTTAACAGCCATATGGATCCCTTATGCTGCTGCACGATACCGAATACGGTGGACAGTCCCAGACCGGTGCCGGAACCTCGTGGTTTTGTGGTAAAGAAGGGATCGAATATGTTACTGAGATGTTCAGGTGCTATTCCACTGCCTGTGTCACTGATTTCGAGCAGAGTATATTCTCCTGCGGGCAGGGTGCTGCCAGAGATGATGGGGCTGTCCGTTGCTGCTAACGGGGGAGGGAGAGCATTGTGAGTAGTTGCCTGATGGCTGTCCTCAGAATTCGGCCTGGTTTTTGTCGGAAGGATAGCGGCGGGATTTGCAGCTGAATCAAAGCGCACATTTCTTGTACAGATAAGGATTTGTCCACCTTCTGGCATGGCATCGGTGGCATTGATTACCAAATTCAGGAGCACCTGCTCCATCTGTCCCGAGTCGGCTTCTATGGTCTTCAGCTGGGGGTCGAGATCCAGCCTGATTTCCACATTCTCACGGGTCACCCTGGTCAGCATATCAGAGAACTCTGTGATAACGTTGTTCAGCTGCAACGGTTGCAGTGTCAGCACCTGCCGACGACTGAATGCCAGTATCTGGCGGGTCAGGGTTGCAGCCCGTTCAGCTGCCTTGAGAATCTGGGTGAAGCTGCCGAGCAGGGATTGCCTGACCGTATCAAGCTGGTCTGCTGACTCGATATCCGTCTTGCCCATCTCCGCATAACCGATAATCGGCATGAGGAGATTGTTGAAATCATGCGCAATGCCTCCGGCCAGCTGTCCCAGAGATTCCATCTTGCGGGACTGATGAATCTGGTTGGAAAGCCGCTGGTTCTCCTCAAGCATGGCTTTATGCTCGCTGATATCCTCCTTGACCGCCACAAAGTGGGTAATAACTCCCTGATTGTCCTTAACCGGGGTAATGGTCTCGGCTTCAGGATAGAGCGTACCGTCCCGGCGCTTGTTTGTGAACTCACCCCGCCATACCCGGCCGGAGAGAATGGTCTTCCAGATATGCTCATAGAAGGTATCGTTGTGTACTCCTGATTTTATCAGATCACGCGGGTTGTGTCCCAGTGTCTCCTCGATCGCATAACCGGTGAGCTCGCAGTAGGCTGTATTGCACCAGAGAATCGTCCCGCTGGTATCGGTGATGAGAATGGCGTTGGCAGCTGCATTGAGGGCGGAACTCTGCAGGTTCAGCGCTGCTTCAGCTGCCCGTCGTCCGGTAATGTCGGCACCGAGAATTGATATGCCGATGATGATACCCCGTACATCCCTGAGGAGCGTATTGTTGAAGGCAAACCACAGCTTCTTACCGGACCTGGCGGTTATCGGCACTTCAGTATTCGGCATGAAGAGTTTGCCGCCGAGCATGTCAAGGTAGAGCTCATGTATGTGTCTGTTGGCCGGGTCAAGAAACACCGGCAATCCATGCCTGCCGACTATCTCTTTTCGCTCCCATCCTGTCTGGGAGAGAAAATAGTCGTTGCAGAATATGATAGTGCCTGTGAGGTCAATATTAATGGCGGCCAGCTGGACATTCTCAAGCAGATTCCGGAAGCGGTGCTCGCTCAGCTGCGAGAGCCGGTAGTTCTTCTGGGCCAGGTAGAGGGCTGTCACAATGCAGCAGGTCAGCAGCAGCATGACCAAGAAGTTGTTGAGGGCCTGCATACGCTCGGACCGTATGTAACTCCGGGTGGGTATAAGGGTTATCTGCAAGGTGCGGTCGTTCTGGAAGTTGGCTGCCCTTCTGCTGGTAAACCGCTCCATGGCATTGAACGGGATCCAGTCACCGTGCTCATAGATGGTTTCGCCCCGAGAGGTGATTGAGAGTGAGAACCTCTCCTGCAGAGTGACCGTGTAGGGGGAAACAAACTCCTCGAGATCTATGGCGCTGAAGATGAACCCGGTGAGTGTATTGCCCCGATAACTGGGATTGAAGCTGGTATGGTACTTCAGCTGCCGGGTATAGCTCTCCAGATCTATCTTCGTGTCACCGGGGCCTGTTTCGGATGTAACTGCAACCAGGAGATTGAGTTCAGGGTCAACAACCGCAAGGGTATCAAGACCTGTTATGGCATTGATAAGGATATCGGAATCGGTAACCCAGTCTTCAAGGGCCAGCCTGCTGCCGGCAGTATCTCTGTAGGTGATGGATTCTATGGCCCGGTTAATATTCCGCCAGTTGGTTTCAAGGGTATTGACCAGGGTGTCTGCCTCGCTGGCCGACTGCGCCTCAAGGTACGTCACGATTCTGCTGTTCTGGTAGAGGCTGAAAAGCGCACTCATGCAGACGAGCAGCGTTGAGAGCAGCAGGATCAGCAGGCGTGAGGTCAGTACCCTGATGGTGATGCGATACAGTTTCTGCTCTGTTTTTCTGGTCACAGGTATTTCCCCTAACGTGAACAGTCCGGCTAGCGGCTGCTTCTATCCCAGGCATTGTTCCAGATGATCTCGACACTCCGGTATCCTCTGGTCTCCAGTTCCCTGAGATAGGTCTCCCAGTCTTTGTCGGGATCGAGTATGCCGGTGGCAAACTGCAGCAGCGCATCAGCGGCATAGGCATTGATCCTGGGGAGCATCCCCTGCAGCGTATTCATCTGGGTATCCGATAACGGCAGCTCCGGTGCGGGAGCTGCCGTGTCACCCCGTTCGAGAGAGGCTTTGAGAAAGGTGTTGATCTCCTCCGGGCGTTTGTATTCGACCAGAGAGGCATTCTCATTGAGGTTGAAAAGTGCATCCAGCCCAAAGTCGCGCTTGATGATCTTTTCCGCGTTCACAGATTTGATTGCTTCAATGCCGGGTAGGAAGAATCTGTTACCGGACTCATCATGGCTGAAGGTGACTCCCTCCACCCCCCAGCTCGTCAGCTCCATCCCCTCTTCTGAGTAGACCGCCCAGTCTATGAAAGTCAGCAGTCTCATGAAATAGGGCTTGAGAGCAGCGTCTGCAGGGATTACCAGCCCTTTGCGGAAGGTGTCGATGGGCGGCAGAGCTCTGACTCCCAGGGGGCTTACCGGGACAGGCAACGGGGCCCACTCACCATCCGGGAGTCCGGCAGCGCTGAGGCGCTGGTTCCGGGGTTCCAGCCCCGAAGTTATCCAGGTTGCTGTCACCAGAGCCGTTCCGTCCGTCAGTTTCTGCTCATAGGCAGCATAGTCCTGGGTAAACAGCTCGGGATCAAGCAGGCCTTCCTGGTTACAGGTATGCAGAAAGGTGTAGAGAGCCCGGGCATTTGGAGTTGCCGGGGCATATTTCCAGGAGTCACGCTCCTGCTGGTAATACCGGTTGCCGTTCCAGCCTGCCGGTATGCCGAAGGCAGCCCCCAGCATGGCCATGAGATGTGCCCCTCCCCAGCAGGCGGTGATGGGTTCTGTCCGGGGATAGCGTGTCTTGAGGTAGGCAAGATCCTGTATGAGTTCCCCGAAGGTCTCCGGGACGCCTAGTTGATGGGCTGCAAAGAGGTCCTTCCGGTATACCCATTGCTGTACCTGCATGGGGCGCTGAAACCCCGGGAGGATGTAGAGTTTCCCGTCTTCCATTCTCAGCTCATCGATTTCGCCTTCCAAATTGTGTTCTGCGATATAGGCCCTGAAGTAGGGCATCTTATCCAGGTAATCGCTGATAGCCAGCAGCTTGCCCGAACCGGCATAGGGAGCAATCTCATTTGGGTAGACTTTCAACACTATATCCGGGATATTGTTCGAATTGAGGGTCTCCGTCAAAGTGAGATTGTAGTTGTCATCATCACCGAAGCGGGGATCAAATACGATGCCTCTGCGTTTCCGGTACTCTTCAAGGATAAGCCAATCATTCTGATAAGGCTCTTCACTATCATTGTTGTAGAGTATGGTGAAGGTCTGGTACTCACTCGGGGTTGTTTCAGGTGAGGCTGCGTGGAGATGGGCAGGCAGGGTGCTCAGCACAAAGATGGTGAAGGCCAGCATGACTGATGAGAGGGGCAGAGAACGGGTAACACGTCGAATTATCAGTTTCATTGGCTGGTTGCCTCCTTCGGCTCGAAAAAGCCGGCAGCCGGAATCAAACCCTGTCAAGCTATTACAGTATGCTTGCTCATGGCAACTGTGTCAAGAAACAGCAGTAGTTTGACACGGTTACCTCTCCACTGCGCCTTACCCCAGCACTTCCCGCACTTTTCTGGCAATATCCCGTCTGGTGAAAGGTTTCTGCAGGAAGTTGACGCCTTCATCCACAATACCCCGATGCACTATAACATTGGAGGTGTACCCTGACATGTAGAGACAACGAATGCCCGGGTGCATCTCCAGCAGCTTGGTAAACAGATCCCTGCCGTTCATCTCCGGCATGACCACATCTGTGAGCAGCAGATCTATAGGCTGCTGCTGATCGGAACCTCTCTTCAGGGCTTCACGGGGGGATGCCGCTGACAGTACCGTATACCCGAGACTGCCCAGCAGTACCTCTGCCAGGGATCGTACCATCGAATCGTCATCCACCAGCAGTATACGTTCCGTACCGCTGAGGCTGACGGGCGTTTCGGTAACAGCTTCTGCAGGTGAAGCTGATCGGCTGTCCAGGGGAAGGTAGATCTTGAAGGCAGTCCCCATATCAGGTTCACTGTAGACATGGATGATTCCGTTGTTCTGCTTTACTATGCCGAATACGGTTGCCAGACCGAGACCGGTGCCCTTGCCAAGGGTCTTCGTTGTGAAGAACGGTTCGAAGATATGGGCCCTGGTCTCCGCATCCATACCCCGACCGGTGTCAGTGATTGTCAGGAGCAGGAAATCACCGGCTTCGCACTCCACATGGCGGGCACAGTACTCCTCGGTGAGGGTCACAACGTCGGTTTCAATCTCTATCTTGCCAACATCGGGAATTGCCTCCCGGGCATTGGCGCACATGTTTACCAGGATCTGATCTATCTGGGACGGGTCCATATGCACCTTGCCCGGGATGGTTCCCGGATGCCAGCTGAGTTCAATGTTTTCACCGATAAGGCGCCGCAGCATATCCAGCATATCGGTGATGACCTGGTTGATATCGAGCAGCTTCAGTTGCGCAGGCTGCTGCCGTGCAAAGGCCAGCAGCTGGCTGGTCAGCTCTGCCGAGCGCTGAGATGCCTCATATATCTGCTTCAGCTGCTGATATAACGGCTGAGCATTATCTGTCTCGCTCAAGGCAAGGTCTGTATAGCCCATGATCACGCTGAGCATGTTGTTGAAATCGTGGGCGATGCCACCGGCCAGGATACCGATTGATTCCATCTTCTGGGCCTGGTTGAGCTGGTTCTGGAGCACCACGCGGTCAGTCACGTCCCAAACGGTGGAGATCATGAGATCCTTGCCGGGAATCGGGGTATTGCGGGCGCTGATATAGCGGGTCGGTTCACCGGGCCGCTTCAGGGGAATATCATCCCAGTGCATGCGTTCCGGGTCCCCGCTGGCCACATCATTCCGAACACGGTTACGGATGGTCTCCCGAAATTCAGGATCCGGATACACTGCTTCCCAGAAGGCGTCTTCAGATGCCAGCAACGTCTCCCGGCTCACGTCGTAGATGCTGCAGAAGCTGTCATTGATGTAGGAGGCCTTCACTGTTGGCAGGACGGTATTGACGGCAACCCCGACAGGCAGATGATCGATAACCGTGGAGAGGAAGGCCTCCTGTCTCTGGAGCTCTTCCCGGCTCCTTTCCCGTATGAGCATGAGGCCGATCTGACCAATGAAGAGCTCGAGGATGTTCCGGTTCTGCAGTTCCTTGCCCGGAGCCATGAATAGGATGCAGTCCCCGATACAGCGCTTGAAATGCACTATCTGGGCGACATAGACAGCTCCCACCCCAAGGGAACGGGAGAGCTTTTCAGCCAGGGCTTCGGGGATTGCACCCGAGCCGGAATCGTGGAGGTTGTTGAAGCGGATGATACGCTGTTCCCTGATATTCCTGACCCGTTCGGGGATGATGTCCCAGACTTTGCCTGTTATGGTGAAACCGGCCAGCTTTTCGGCCTGTTGGATCAGCTTCCGGTCTCCGGCTATGGCTCTGGTGACCGTCTCCGTCTCCTGAGCCGAATAGGTATTTACAGCGGCAAATTCAGCCCCTGTTACCGTGAGCAGGCACTCTGCGATTTTGGGATAGTCGATGGCGCTGTTTTTCAGCTCCTGCAGGGAATCCCTGAGTATCGCTGTCAAAGAGTCCAAGGACTGCTCTTGCCGTACCTCGGCGGTGATATCGTGGAGTATCGCAGCCCCCTCCCCCGGGGCAGGTGAGTAGAGGGTTGCTGCATACCAGGAGTTGTCGGGAGGCAGACAATGGGTGCACTCCACATGCTGCCTGCCAATTGCTGCACTACCCAGCTGTTCCAGCCATGTCTGGTCATGAAACGCTGTGCTGTCAAACAGCTTCTGCGCCCGGGTGCCGATGGCCTCCCCGGAGCTGAGGCCGAACGCCCGGCTGAAGGCGGGGTTGATAGCACTGATTATGAAATCCACAGCGTTCCCGGCAGCATCAGTGACCATCTGATAGCGGAAATAGATATCTGGGAGGTGTTCCAGCAGGCTGGTGAATCTCTCGATCTGTGCGTTTTTCCTTTTTGCAAACATGGTATGCTCCTGTAGCTATTCGAACTATTCCCCGGCAGGATTTATTAAGGGTTCTCTCTTTGACCATTCTACCTGATACCCGGAGATGTTTCACCCCTTCATAAATCATTCCTAACCACTCACTGCTCCTGTAGGTGGGTAGGGCCTGCCGTACCGGGTTTCTCAGGGTGCCCCGGTGTCCAGGCAGTGCCGTGAGAGCAGCTTGACCAGGTCACTTCTGGTAAAGGGCTTCTGGATACTGGCGGTGAATCCATATCTGGCCGGGTTGGTTATGACATCATCGTCTGAGTAGCCGCTGATGGCAAAGATGGGGATATCTTTCCGGCAGCACTCCCTTGTCCGTTCTATAACCTCCCGGCCCCCGATTCCACCGGGGATGGTGAGGTCGAAGAAGGCTGCCTGCATGGTATCGAGGTGTTCGTTGAGCGCAGGGTCCTCCCGGCGGGCATGGCACATGTCAATGATCTCCTGCCCGTCGCTTGCTTCTATGATCTCATAGCCGAGACTGACCAGCATGCTGCTCAGTACTGCCCTGACAGAATCATTGTCATCCAGGATAAGTATTTTCCCCGCTCCCTGAAAGCTGTCGAGCTCTTTTGAGCCGTTCTCTGTATAAGCCTCGTTCGAGCGCGGCAGATAGATGGTGAATGTGGTGCCCTCTCGTCCGTCGCTCTCAACGGTAATGGTGCCGTTATGCTTCATCACAATTGAGAGTGATGAGGAGAGCCCGAGGCCGGTGCCCTTGGGCTTGGTGGTATAGAAGGGCTCGAAAATCTTCGATCGTATGGTGTCGGGGATTCCCGGTCCGTTATCGGTAATGGCAATCTTCACATACTCTCCGGCTCCCAGGTGATAGGGGTTTTCCGCTTTCACGGCGGTATTTGCAGCCGTTATCCGAATTGATCCGTTATCGCGGTCACGGATAGCCTGTTTTGCGTTGAGGATGAGGTTGTCTATCACCTGCGCCATCTGGTTGATATCAACATCACAGTACCACAGGGACTCATCGAGGTCGTATGCAACGCTGAGGTTTGATCCTGACAGGGCGAAGCCGGTGTTATCCGTTATCACCTGCTTCATGTCTGTTGTGATGGTATCTATGCTGCTTGACCGGGAGAAGGTGAGCAGCTGGGAGGTAAGGTTCTTTGCCCGTCCGTAGGCGGTGAAGGCCTGATCAAGGTAGGCATGGATCGGGGAGTTGTCGGGGGCTTCCATCTTTGCCAGTTCGATGTTCCCCAGCAGGCCGCTGAGCATGTTGTTGAAATCATGGGCAATACCGCCGGCAAGCTGGCTGATCACCTCCATTTTCTGGGTCTCTGCAACCTGCTGCTGCAGGAGCTCCTTTTCTCTCTGCAGCTGTTTCTGCTGTGATATGTCCCGCATGATGACATGGATGGCTGCTTCATCCTTCAGGGTGAAGGGGGCTGCTATGGTCTCCACATCCACTGCAGTACCATCCAGTCTGACAATGCGCTCTTCCCGCGCAGCGGCAGGTGTCCCTTCTGCACGCATGGTCCGGTTCAATTCGGTTATCACGGCATGATGGGCGTGATCATAACAGGAGTAGATATCCCTTCCCAGCAGCAGGTCCGGATTTTCTGCCCCGAAAAGCTGGGCACAGGCCTGGTTGGCCAGGTATATGCGGTCATTGAGATTTATGAAGATTGCGTTGGGGGAGTAGTCGAACATGCTGCGATACTGGTTCTCCAGAGCCCTGAGCGACCTGTTCTCCTGCTCTAGCTGCAGGCTCTTCACCTGCAGCTCTTTGGTCTTGTCTGCAACACTCTGCTCAAGGTTGTTGTTGAGGACAATCAGTTCGTCCTGGTTGTGCTTCAGGGTACGGGACATCTTTTCCATGGAGCGGGCAAGCTCCCCGAACACATCGCTGCTGTGGATGGCAATAGATTCGGGGTAGCTTCCCTTGGAGATTGTATAGGATGTCTTCTGCAGAATTCTGATCGGGTTGAGTATGAGGTGCTGGGTTGCAAGCAGCATGATCACTATTGTGGCAATAAGGACGAGGCTAAGCAGCAGGGCTGTCCCCAGTACGATCTGTTGAATCTGGGCAACGACGATGTTGTCCCGGTCGGTGGTGACGATTACCCATTCCCATGGTTCGAAGGTGGTACCGGTGATGATGATCCCCTCCGATACGGTGTCATGCAGGATTCTGGTTCCGGACTCCTCGTTCAGCAGGGAGGTGATGCTCTCCCACACTTCGCTGAC
>CAZSBC010000113.1:0-10529 GCA_964605195.1 uncultured Spirochaetales bacterium
TGCACCTTGGCATGCAAGATCAATGCTGGTGAACCTGTTGTAATTGGCTCTTTTGTCTGAGCATCTGTTGGAGGAGATCTGTTGATGGGTATACTGGCTATTGGCGTGACTATGGGAGACCCGGCTGGAATCGGCGGGGAGATTACTGCAAAAACTTTTTTCTCAGGCAAGGCGTTATCCGCAATCCCGGTAATTTTCTGTGATGCAGGAGCCCTGGAGAACTCAGCCCGCATATGCGGCCTTTCGGTAGAGGCCAAGGTGGTTTCCACTCCTGATGCTCTGAGGGAAACCCTGATTGCGATGCATGTCCCAGCTCCGGTCATCTATGACTGCCGTACCGGAGATGTTGAGCAAGTTGTCTTTGGAGAGGTTTCTGCCATCGGCGGCAGGGCCGCCTTCGCATACATCAGGAGTGCGGCAGCATGCATTGCTGCAGGAATTGTCGCAGCCATGGTTACCGGTCCGATCAACAAGGAGTCGCTGCAGGCAGCAAAAGTGCCCTATATAGGGCATACGGAAATACTTGCCGGGTTGACCGGCGCACGGAATCCCCTTACCATGTTCGAAACGAGAGGATTACGGATATTCTTCCACAGCCGGCACGTCTCCCTGCGCGCTGCCTGTGACCTTGTCACCGAGGATGCCCTCCTGGCAACTATCAGGACCTGCTTCAGGGAGTTGCGGCGGCTGGGGGATTACGGAGAGCTGCCGCTTGCCGTAGCGGGACTCAACCCGCATTGCGGAGAGCATGGGCTCTTCGGCGATGAAGATGATGTTGCTGTGCGTCCTGCCGTTGGGCGGGCACAGACTGAAGGGTATGCCGTAGTCGGGCCCATTGGAGCCGATTCGGTGTTCCATCAGGCCAAAACAGGGGCTTTCTGCGCGGTGCTCTCGCTCTACCATGATCAGGGGCATATTGCGGCTAAGACTTACGATTTCGAACGTACCATCTCAGTCACCCTGGGGTTGCCCTTTCTGCGCACCTCGGTAGACCATGGTACTGCCTTTGATCTCGCGGGAACAGGACGCGCTTCCCCTGTGAGTATGGCCGAGGCATTTGCTGTTGCCGAAAAATATTGTCAGGAGATTGCCAATGGTTGATGTACGGGATGTATCAAAATCATTCAGCAGCCGGAAGGGTCGGAATGAAGTCCTGAAGAAGATCTCATTCCGGGCCGAACCGGGAGAGGTGTATGGGCTGCTCGGACCAAACGGGGCCGGTAAAACTACCACCCTTCGCATTATTGCCACCCTGCTCAAGGCTGACAGCGGTCAGGTCACGGTCAACGGACTCGATACCCGCCAGCAGGGTCGGGAAGTGCGGGATTCAATCGGTCTGCTTACCGGGGACATGAAGCTTTCGGGCAATCTTTCCCCCCGCGAGATGCTTTGGTTTTTTTCCGATCTGAACCATATTCCCCGCAGAAAGGCCAATGAACGGATAGCGGAACTCTCACGGTACCTTGATATGTCAGACTTCATTGATCGGCCGATTGCCAAGCTCTCTGCCGGGATGAAGCAGAAGACCTCCATCGCTGTGAGCATCATCCATGATCCCGATATCATCATCTTCGATGAACCGACCAGTAATCTCGATGTACTGGCAGTTAAGGTTGTGGTGGATTTTCTTCATGATGCCAGCAGGGCAGGGAAGACGGTCATTCTCTCCACCCATGTGCTGTCAGAGGCCGAAAAGCTCTGTGACAAGATCGGGATCATTCTCGAAGGGCAGTTGCTGGTCAACGGTTCCCGGGAGGAGATTCTCAAAGAGAGCAAAACAGCCTCCCTGGAGGAGCTGTTCTTCACGCTAGCCAGGGAACGGGGGATAATCATATGATACATGATGCATTCATCATTCTTCGTAAGGAGTTGCGGAACATCCTGAAGGACAAACGCACCCTTGTCGCCACGCTTCTCATTCCGCTTCTGCTGATACCGCTGCTCTTTGTAGGTATGGACTTCGTCGAATCACGGCAGCGGGAGACGGCCCGCGAGACAGTCTACCGGATCCATATTGCCAATAATGGGGACCAGCGCCTGAGGGCCCTGATAGAGGAGCGCCTGCTGGTTGCGTTTCTCCCCGAACGCGAGCCCGGAAGCCTGGTGTTGGAATTCCCGTTGGGCTACAGTCCCGGTGATGAAGTGTCGGTCAAGGTCTTTTTCGACTCCACTTCCCAGACATCCTCTTATGCAGCCTCCACGCTTCGCGGCCTGTTGTCCCAGTACTCCGCGATGCTGGCTGATGAGTATCTCTCTGATTACGGTATTGCGCTGGATGAGCTGTTCACAGTTGAATCACAGCTCTACGATACAGCTCCCGCCCAGGCGCAGGGGGCCGGAATTCTCCTGATTATGGTGCCCTATCTGGTCCTGATCTATGTATTCACCGGGGCTATGGGCGTCGGTATGGATACCACAGCCGGGGAGAAGGAACGCGGTTCCCTGGCCGTCATTCTGGTCAATCAGGTATCACGCTCCTCCATTGCCCTGGGAAAGGTCATGTATGCGGTTGTGATGGGTATCTCCTCGAGTATCATGACATTTTTCGGGTTTCTTATGGCTATCAGGTTTACCGGCGGGCTATTCGGTGAATCGACATCGTTCTCAGGATTCTCATTCGGTTCCATGGTTTTTCTGCTGCTGACACTGGTGGTGACCAGTATGCTGGCTGCATCGATCATCATATTCATCGGTAGCCTGGCCCGGACGATGAAGGAGGCTTCCAGCTATATCCTGCCGATCTACTTCGTCATTGTCCTGATGGGCGTCGCCACCATGCGAATCGATCCTTCAGCCAATACGATGCTTTTCCTCGTTCCGTTCCTCAATTCCGTTTTCATGCTGAAGGGGGCGATCATCGGTGAGGTGGCGGCAGTGCAGTTTCTGCTGTTCCTGCTGTCGGATGGAATCATTATCGCACTGCTGGTGTTGAGTACTTCCCGGCTCTACAATTCAGAGAAGATTCTCAATACGGTTTCATGAACAGACGTAACTGACAGCCGCCAGAGTGGTTAAGGTTATAGTGTCACATTAAAGAGAAAAGAGGTTGAGTTATGGATGTTAAGAAGATACCGGTACGTATACCTGTCCTGACAGCAGCACTGTTTGCAGTACTGCTGCTTATCAGCGGATGTGCCACAAGCATAGCGCTGGATGTAGTCAAGCCGGCAGAGGTGAATATGTCGGAGTATACGCACCTTGCGCTGTTCGATATTGAGCCCTATGAGTTTTCCCTGCTTGATCTGACCGGGACGATCATCATCGATTTTCTGGCCGGCAGGGATATTGACCAGCCGACGGGCTTCACGCTCTTTATTGAGCGTGATGTTGCCCAGGGGTTTGAACGGAGCATCCTCAGGGAACTGAGCAGTACCGGCTACTTCACTGTGATACCTCCGTCGCAGCTGCGGGCATACAGGAAATCAGGATCATCCGGCGCCTACAACAGTGAAGTGCTGATGAACAACTTCGATGTGACGGCCAGCCTCATCGGCAGGATCGAGGATATGCGCTTCTATGAAGATGTGATTGAGGAAGAGGTGGAAGTGGATGACGGCAGCGGCACCATGGTTACCGAACTGCGCAGGACCTTCTATCAGGAAGTATCCATAGATTTCAGCTACAGCATCCTGGATCTGCGGACTAATCAGATCATCTCGACGAAGTATCTCAGCGGTTCTCGGAAACGGGCAACCCTGATTGAGGATGAGGAGACCTTCCGGGCACCCCGTTTGCTTGATATGTACGAGACAATTATCGCTGACATCGCCTCCAGGATGCGCTATCAGCTTGTTCCAAGGACCGTCCGGGAGTATCGCTACCTCAAGAGGGATGAGATGGATGATCCTGATATGGAGACGGCTGACAAGCTGGTGAAAACTGGTAATTACAACCGGGCTCTCTCTCTTTTCATTGAAATCTGGTATGCAACGGAGAATATCGCGGCAGGCTATAATGCTGCCATCCTCTATGAAGTGCTCGGTCAGTACAGACAGGCGGTGAGTTTCATGCAGGAGGTTGCCGATGTGACTGGAAATCCAGACGCTCTGCGGAAAGTTGCCGAGCTGAAAGAGAGTATGGAGAGCTACAACGAAGCGGTTGACCAGATGCGGGAGTAGTGAGGAGTCAGGGAAAAAGTTTTTATAGTGGAAAAAATAAGTTTTTATTTGTATTTTTATACATAGATTATATTTTCCCCAATAAACTCATGGAAACATCAAAATCTCACTAATACCCCCTTTTAGAGGCTTTATAGGGCTTCCTGTCATTATTGACCATTCATCTGTTTTCCCATATTATGCTCACTAATATAGTAATATGTGAATAATAAATGCATAAATATACAAAAAGGTGAGAGTAATATGCAATATGTCCAGGCAGATACCAGTCAGCTGATCCATCGCAATGCCGCCGGCAGATTACCTGCCAGCGGTCTGTACTATCCTGCTTTTGAGCATGACAGCTGCGGAGTGGGCTTCATAGCCCACCTGGACGGGGAACCCCGGCACTCGATAGTCCGGGAAGGTATCAGGATTCTGCAGAATCTGCAGCACCGGGGAGCCGTTGGTGGTGATTCGCTGACCGGGGACGGTGCCGGTATCATGATCAGGATACCTGACGGATTTTTCAGGAGGGTGCTTGACGGTGTGATCTTGCCGGAATTCGGCAAATATGCAGTCGGCATGGTCTTCCTGCCACGGGATGCCGAGCTGGCGGAACTCTGCCGGAGAGCTGTAGGTGAGAGTGTTGCAGGGAGGGATATGGAACTGCTCGGCTGGCGTGAGGTCTCCTGCAACAACTCACAGCTTGGTGAGCTTGCCCTCTCCACCGAGCCGCGAATAGAGCAGTTCTTCATTGACGGCAGTGGCAGGGAGGGGGAGACCTTTGAGCGGGAACTCTATGTGCTTCGCCGGGTCATTGAGAAACAGGTTGTATCAGTATCCTCGGAAACAATGCAATCAGGAGATCCGAGACCCGTTGATTTCAGCCAGTTCTACATCTGCAGCCTCTCCTCAAGAGTCGTTGTCTACAAGGGGCTGCTGACCGGGGATCAGGTACCGGAATATTTCACGGATCTGGAGAGTGAATTCTGCACATCTCCGTTTGCCATTGTACACTCCCGTTTCAGCACAAACACCCTCCCGGAGTGGCGGCTTGCACAGCCGTTCCGCCTGATGGCGCATAACGGTGAGATCAACACCCTCAAAGGGAACATAAACCGGCAGCGGGCCCGTGAGGGATTCATGGCATCAAAGGTCATTGGTGATGATCTGGAGCTGATCACCCCCATCATTGATGAGACCGGCAGCGATTCAGCGGTCTTCGACAATGTCCTGGAGCTGTTTACCATGGCGGGGCGTACCATTCCCCATGTCATGATGATGATGATACCGGAGGCCTATTCACCCGAGATTCAGATGAGTGCCGATAAACGGGCTTTCTATGAATACCATACCACGATCATGGAGCCATGGGACGGACCGGCAGCAGTGGTCTTCACCGATGGTCGCTATATCGGAGCAACGCTGGACAGGAACGGTCTCAGGCCGGCCCGCTATACGATCACCAAGGACGGGCTGATCATACTGGCCTCTGAGACCGGTGTGGTTGATGTGGCCCCAGCCGATATCAGGAGCAAGGGACGTCTGCAGCCCGGCAAGATGTTCCTGGTGGATCTCGAGCAGAACCGTATCGTTCCCGACAACGAGATCAAAGCCAAGCTGTCGCGTCAGTTTCCCTACCGGCGCTGGGTAAAGGACCGCAGAATCGAATTACGGGGACTCTTCATGCCTTCGGGAGTGCCCAAGATGGATAGTGTGGAGCTGCTGCTGCAGCAGAGGATCTTCGGGTATACCGAGGAGGACCTGAAGACGCTCATGATTCCCATGGCCAAGCAGGGGCAGGAGGCCATCGGCTCCATGGGCAACGATGTTGGTCTCACTGTGCTCTCAAACCGGTCCCATCTGCTTTTCAACTATTTCAAGCAGATGTTTGCCCAGGTGACCAATCCACCGATTGATCCCCTGCGTGAGCAGCTGGTCATGTCACTGGAGAGTTACATAGAGAATGAGAGCAATCCGCTCGATATCGACCAGACCCAGTATCGCAGCCTAAAACTGAGTCATCCTATCCTTTCCAGTCGCGATATGGTAAGGCTGCGGAATAATAACCACGATGATCTGCGCACAGCCGATATTGATCTGACCTTCGAGCCTGACGATACCGGGGCGGCTCTGGAGCAGGCTCTCGACAATCTCTTCCGTCAGGCTGAGGCTCACACGGAAGAGGGTATATCCCTGATGATCCTCACTGACCGAAATACCGGGCCGGGCAGGGTCCCTATTCCCTCCCTGCTGGCAGCTTCCGGGCTGCATCACCACATGATTCGCAGGGGGATGCGCGGCAAGATAGGAATTATTGTTGAGACCGGTGAGGCCCGGGAGGTATTTCATTTTGCCCTGCTCGTGGCCTTCGGTGTAGACGCTATCTGCCCCTATATCGCCTTTTCAACGGTGCGTGAACTGGCGGAAACTGGCAAACTCGGCGATCGCACTCCCGAGACGGCGGCTGATAACTATGTGAATGCCATCAAGAAGGGGTTGCTGAAGACCTTCAGCCGTATGGGGATTTCTACGCTGCACAGTTTTTTCGGTACGCAGATATTCGAGGCTGTCGGATTGAACAGTGATATCGTTGATACCTACTTCACCGGTACGGTCTCCAGGATCGGGGGTGTCGGATTGAAGGAGATCGGTATTGAGGCCGCTGAGCGGGTGGAAGCGGCCTATCCGGCCGATAAGTCGGTGCCCAAGCTGCTCGACCGGGGCGGGGCGTACCGCTACAGGCGTACCAGCGAGAAGCACTACTGGAGCCCGGAGAGCATCTACAAGCTGCAGCATGCCTCACGGTCCGGTGATTATGCAGTATTCAAGGAGTTCACTGCCATCATGAACGGTTATTACCGGGAGCATGGGGAACTGCGGGGATTGATCAGTTTCAAAGCGGGGACACCGGTACCCATCGAGGAGGTGGAACCGATTGAGGCAATTACCAGGCGATTCGTATCGGCAGCCATGTCCATTGGATCGATCAGCAGGGAGGCGCATGAGACGGTTGCCATCGCTATGAACCGTATCGGGGCCAAGAGCAACAGCGGTGAGGGGGGCGAGGATCCGGAACGGTTCCATCCGATGCCAAACGGGGATTCGAAGCGCTCCCGGATCAAACAGGTGGCATCCGGCAGATTCGGGGTTACCACGGAGTATCTGATGCATGCCGATGAGCTGCAGATAAAAATGGCTCAGGGGGCCAAGCCGGGAGAGGGCGGCCAGCTGCCCGGGCACAAGGTCTCCGATTATATTGCCAGGATTCGGCACACCACTCCCGGTGTGACCCTGATCTCTCCGCCCCCGCACCATGATATCTACTCGATTGAGGATCTGGCCCAGTTGATCCAGGACCTGAAGACGGTAAACCGGAATGCGGAAGTCTCAGTGAAGCTGGTTTCTGAGGCCGGAGTAGGTACGGTTGCCTCGGGAGTGGCCAAGGCGAAGGCTGACCGGGTTCTCATTTCGGGACAGAATGGCGGTACGGGAGCTTCCCCGCTGACTGCCATCAAGCATGCCGGGCTGCCCTGGGAGCTTGGGCTGGCTGAAACGCAACAGTCCCTCATGCTTAACAACCTCAGGGACAAAATTATCGTCCAGGTGGACGGTCACCTGAAAACCGGACGGGATCTCGCCATAGCTGCCATGCTGGGAGCCGAAGAGTTTGGTTTCGGTACATCCCTCCTGATAACCCTGGGATGTGTCATGATGCGCAAGTGCCATCTGAACACCTGTCCGGTTGGAGTTGCTACCCAGGACCCGGAACTGCGCAAGAAGTTCCGTGGCCGGGCAGAGTATATCGTGACCTTTCTCCGGTTCCTGGCCCGGGAGCTGCGTGAAGTCATGGCTGAGCTGGGATTCAGGACGGTTGAGGAGATGGTGGGCCGGGTTGACAGGCTAGATTTCGAACCGGCTATCGACCACTGGAAGGCAAACAACGTCAATCTTGAGCAGGTGCTCAACAGCCGCCATCTGGTTGGGGCAACGGCACTGCACTCAAAGAGGCAGAAGGCTGACCGCACCCGGAGTGCGCTTAACAGGAAGCTGGATGCGAAGCTCCGCAAATTCTGGAAGGATCCCAAGCCGATAACGGTTGATCTGGCCGTCCGGAATATTGACCGGACCGTCGGGGCGGAGATCAGCGGCAGGATCATCAAGGAGTTCGGCAGCGACGGACTTCCCGAGGGAACGCTCAAACTGAATCTCTGTGGTGCGGTCGGGCAGAGCTTCGGGGCATTTCTGGCGCCGGGGGTCGAGATCAACCTGATCGGGGACAGCAATGATTATGTGGCCAAGGGGATGAGCGGGGGACGTATCACCATCGTTCCTCCCGGTGATGCCGGGTACCGGGCTGAGCGGAACATCATATGCGGTAATGTGGCCCTCTACGGGGCAACCGCCGGAGAGCTGTTCATTAACGGTCGAGCAGGTGAGCGCTTTGCCGTACGCAACAGCGGTGCAACGGCTGTGGTGGAGGGCATAGGTGACCATGGCTGCGAATATATGACCGGGGGCACGGTAGTGGTGATCGGCAGGACGGGAAAGAACTTTGCAGCCGGTATGAGCGGCGGGATCGCCTATGTCTATGATCCCTCGGAGCTCTTTGACACCCGTTGCAATCTCGATATGGTCGAGCTTGAGAGTGTCTGGAACCGTGAAGATGTCGCGCTGCTGCGCTCACTGATAGATCGGCACCAACGTATCACCGGCAGCCGTCAGGCGGCCGTTATTCTTGAGGATTGGGAAGCGCAGCTGCCGCTCTTCGTCAAGGTGGTCCCCATCGACTACCGCAGGGTACTGGAGCGGATGAAGATGAATGAGGATAGAGATCAGGAAACTGTATCGGCTACCGAGGAGGTATATGATGGCTAAACCGACCGGCTTCATGGAATACGAACGTCAGGAACCTGCATACCGACCGGTTAGTGAGAGGACTGGTGATTTCAACGAGATTGAGGTGTCTCTCAGTGATGAGGAGCTTCGCAGGCAGGCAGCCCGCTGCATGGATTGCGGGGTCCCCTTCTGCCACGCTTACGGCTGCCCGCTGGGTAACCTGGTTCCGGACTACTCCGACGCAGTCTACCGCGGTGACTGGAAGGAGGCGCTGGAAATCATGCACTCCACCAACAACTTTCCGGAATTTACCGGACTTGTCTGTCCTGCCCTCTGCGAAGCCTCCTGTACGCTTTCACTGGACGAAGCTCCCACGACCTGCCGGCACATAGAGCTGAAGATAGCCGAGAAGGGGTGGGAAGAGGGGTGGATTGTACCCGAACCTGCTCCGGTAACGACGGGCAAACGCATTGCGGTGGTGGGTTCAGGACCATCGGGAATGGCTGCCGCCCAGCAGCTGGCCCGCAAGGGGCATGCAGTGGTGGTCCTGGAGAAGTCCGATCGCATCGGCGGTACGATGATGTACGGTATCCCCAACTATAAGCTTGAAAAGGAGCTGATTGATCGACGGGTGGAACAGATGAAGCAGGAGGGGGTACGCTTTGAGACCGAAGTGGAAGTGGGGCGTGATCTTTCGGCTAAGTATCTTCTCAGGAACTATGATGCGGTGCTGATCACCTCCGGAACTCCCAAGCCGAGAGATATTACAATTCCAGGCAGGGATTTGCGTGGAATCCATTTTGCCATGGAGCTGCTTACCCAGCAGACGAAGATTCTGCGCGGTGATACCATACCCACAGAGGAGCTCATAGACCCGAAGGGTAAGCATGTAGTGGTCATCGGGGGTGGGGATACAGGGGCTGACTGTGTCGGTACCGCTATCCGCAGGGGCTGCAAGTCGGTCACCCAGATCGAACTGCTGCCAGTTCCGCCGGAGGAGAGGGTTGCCGGCAACCCCTGGCCGGAATGGCCGATGATATTCCGTACAGCCAGCTCCCACCGGGAGGGGTGTGAACGCCTCTGGAGTATTCTCACCAAGAAGTTCTACGGTAATGATGCCGGGGATGTGACTAAGGTCGGATGTGCCCGTCTGGAGTGGGAAGGCAGAGGGTTCCAGGAGATTCCCGGTTCAGATTTTCTTCTGGATGCCGATCTTGTGCTGTTGAGTATGGGCTTTGTCCCGCACAAGGAGTCCCCCCTGGTGCGGGATTTCGGGATTGCCCAGGATGCTGTCGGGAATATACAGGTGGACGATGAGTACCGGACTTCAGTCGATTCAGTCTTTGCTTCCGGGGATGCCGTATTCGGTGCTTCACTGGTGGTGCGTGCGCTCTATCACGGTCGTGAGGCAGCTGCTGCCATTCACCGCAAACTGTCCGGTTAATCCGAGGTTTTTATCGGTACGCCCGGGGTAAGGCAGCCTGAGAGCATCAGTTTCATCTGTACAGGGACCATGACTATGGGGTCCAGACCGTACTCTTTCTGCAGGATATCACGGAGCTGCAGCAGCGAACCATGCTGGAGAACACC
>CAZSBC010000114.1:0-10476 GCA_964605195.1 uncultured Spirochaetales bacterium
CCTGTCGAGATTGCCGCAGCCCTGATGGATGCCATGGAACAGATTGCCCGTTCACCAGTCGGAGGAGTACCCAAATGGAGCACCTGAGAATCAAGTCTGCTGTCAACGCAAACCTGCAGAACACCATAAACAGATCACTTATTCTCCATTATGTCCGTAAGAACACCCGCTCATACCGATCCGAAATATCGCGTGATCTCAGTCTGAGCCTGCCGGCTGTATCTCGGGCTGTGGATTCATTGATTCAGCAGGGCTATCTGCTGGAGAAGAAGATTGTCACAAAGAGCGGCAAACAGGCCCATGAGGTGGAGATAAACTCCACCCTCGGCGTATCTATCGGAGTCTCACTGCAGCCTCCGTATATCATGCTGGGCAAGATGGACATGGCCGGAAACCTGGTGGAGATCGAGGAGACCGATATCTCAGAACATTCTGAAACTCAGCTGCTGCAGGAGCACATTATTGATCTGATGGACAAGCACCTCCCGAAGAGCGCAACCGATCCTCCTGTCGCCGCCATCTGCCTGTCGGTACCGGCCGCAGTCGAACGGGACCAGAAGCGGATATATGCCTCCCTCTACTCCAGCATGAGTGAGCTCAATCTGCTCCATATGCTTGCCGAGCGATACCGGGTACCCGTGTTCCTTGAGAACAACGAAAATCTCTGTGTCCTGGCCGAAAAATACTACCAGGAAGGGATACCCGAAAACGATGTTGTCTTCATCACCATACACCATGGGATTGGAGCCGGTCTGCTGCTGGGCGGCCAGCTCTATCTGGGAAAGAATGGTGCTGCAGGCGAAATCGGCCAGCAGCTGGTTGGGATACACCCCATGCCGGGCATAGACCGTACCGACACCTTCGAGACAATTGCATCCATCCATCAGATCCAACAGCTGGCACTTAACAGCATTCATCGCGGAAAAGGCGAAGAGTTATTCAAGGCTGCCGGCTATTCCTATCAGCATATCACCCATACCCTTGTCAGCCGGCTGGCCGCAGAGGGACTGCCGGCTGCCATAGAGGTGCTGGAAAACTATGCCGAGATGCTTGCCGTCGGTATCGGGACGATGCTGGTCACCCTCAATCCCGAACTGGTCATCCTCGGCGGAAGACTTTGCGAGCTGGACAATCCGCACAGCCTGATCATCGAACCGCTTGCCAAGCAGCTGGCCAAGCGCATACCTTTCCCCGTGCCGGAGATCCGTATGACCAGACTTAACCAGGACACTGCCGTCATAGGAGCCTGCCAGCTTGCCCTGGAGAACACCATACTGCAGGAGTTTCCCTATATCATTGACCGCTGAACAGAAGCAAAGGAGTTGCGTATGAGACCATACAGTACTGTAGCAAGAGCTTGGTGGGATTACACCACCCTCGATATCGAGCTGCTCAAGGAAGCTGCCAGGATCACAGCTGAGGACCTCCCAGGGATGTCAAGGGAGGGGTTTACCATACACACCTATGCCACCCGTGACGAGTTCTTCCTGGCCGAAGCGCTTGAATATGTCCGGACCTTCTCGTCCTCTACGGCCGACCATCCCAGGGGAATCTGCGGACCTATCGGTCCGACCGAACAGCTGCCGCTGGTGGCACGCATCATAAACGATCTGGAAATCCCGGTCCGTGACGCCCACTTCTGGGGAATGGATGAGTGGGTGGTCAACAGCAGGGAGGTGAACCCGGACCATCCCCTGAGCTTCAGGAAGGCAGACATGGACCTATGCTTCAACCGGATAGACCCAGCCCTGCGTATGCCCGATAGCCATCTTCACTTTCCGACCGTTGACGGTTTGCAGGAGTACAGCAGGAGCTTCGATACCATTGAGTGCATGGTGATGCAGGGCGGCCAGGGGGAGACGAAGCACTGGGCCTTCAATGACCCGCCAAAGCGTAACGGGGCGTATATGGACGCCCCTCCTTCTCCTGAAGAGTACCGCAGGCAGGGAGCACGGCTGACAGACCTGCATCCGATGACCCTGATCCAGAATGCCAGGACCTCCGGAGGCGGTACAGTCTACAATGTGCCGACAGAGGCCCTGACAGTGGGTCCGCAGGAGACCTGGAAGTCCAAGAAAATCAGCATCTGGCATCCGGGCTGGCACGACAACCCCTTCGGCATACGGCTGACCACCCTCATGCTCCACCATGGCATAGCTGATGCGTCTGTTCCCATGTCCCTGCTTTCGGATCACGATGATGTAGTATTCCACATACTGCTTCCCGGGTTCGGTACCTGCGAAGCAGAAATGCACTGATAGGGAGGAGAGCATGACTGATAAGAAGATAAACCATGCCGCAACACCGTTTCCCATGTGGCCGCAGTTCAATCCAAAGACGCTTGAGGATATCCAGGAGCCGATACGCAGCGGCCGGGTGAACTACTGGACAGGTACGAAGGGTATGGAGTTCGAGAAAGCTTTTGCCCACTGGTCGGGTGCAAATCACGCCATATCCTGCACCAACGGGACTGCCGCCCTCCATATCGCCATCTCATCCCTCGGCATCGGACCTGGAGATGAGGTCATCGTACCCTCCTACTCCTTCATAGCATCCTCTTTTGCCATTGTACAGGCCGGGGCAATCCCGGTATTCTGTGATGTAACCGAGGATCACACGATCGACCCTGCAAAAATAGCACCGCTTATCACGGCAAGGACCAAAGCAGTGGTCGTTGTGCACCTCTACGGTGTCATTGCCGACATGCAGCCGATCCTTGAGCTTGCCCGTGGTAACTCGCTGTTTATCATCGAGGACTGCGCCCAGGCCCCCGGCGGAGAGTTCGACGGCATGAAAACCGGGACTGTCGGGGATGTAGGCTGCTTCAGCTTCTGCCAGAGCAAGCACTTCACCACCGGTGGTGAAGGCGGCATGGTGATCACCAATGATGATGAGCTGGCCTGGGAGTGCCGCTCCTTCCGTGATCACGGCTACGATGTGCGGGAACGTCTCAACCTGTTGGCCATGGAGGAGAAACTGCCCTACATCCATAACCGGGTGGGATTCAACTACCGCATGACTGAGATCCAGTCGATCATCGGGATCAATGAGCTGGCCAGGTTCGACAGCTGGAACCTGCCCAGGAGACGGGCTTATGCCGCCATCTACGATGCAGCCTTCTCAGGGGTCCGGGGCATCAGAAAACTGCCCCATAACAGCGAAAAGCGCCGCAACAGCTACTGGTGGTACCCGATCCTGATCGACAGCGAGCTACTCGGGCTTACAGCTGAACAGTTCATTGCCCTGTTGACGGCAGCCGGCATCCCATGCTACGGCATCCAGTGGCCGGAGGCATATGAGGAGCGCGCCTACCGGGAACTGCGGGGCTTCGGGGACGTCCAGTTCCCCTTCAAGTCACAGGAGTACACCGATGCGGAAGCTGTACGCTATGAGAGGACCTTCTGCCCAGTCGCACACGACCTCAGGAAGGAGACTGTAAGCCTCTTTCTCCATCCGAGCTGGGAGGAAGAGCATATCCGGCGCTGTATCGATGCCGTCATGAAGCTCTTACAGGACCAAATGGAGGAACACTGATGCAGAAGAGTGTCAGATACGGAATCATCGGGTTCGGCGGCATAGCCGAGAACCGCACTGCCCGGGAGGGCTTTGCCCTTGACAGAGAGCGCTTTCCTGCAGGGGTTTCCGGTCCCTACACGCTTGTGGGGGCAACGGATATCGATCCCGGGCGCGAGATTGCCGCCAGGGAGTATGGGCTGCAGTGGTATGATTCAACCGATGCCATGCTCTTTGATCCGGGTATTGATGCGGTTTATATTGCCACCCCCAACAGCAGGCATGCAGAAATTGCCGCTGAGGCGATAGCAAGCGGCAGGCATGTCCTGCTCGAAAAACCGATGACAACAAGCAGTGCCGATGCAGAGCAGCTGTGCCGTATGGCTGCCGCGAAGGGAGTCAGTCTCTCGGTGAACCTGATGATGATGAAGAACCGCCTCAACCGGCAGGCCCGGAGCCTTCTGCGGCAGGGAATCATCGGTACTGTCGAGCATATCGTGACGCACATGGAGTTCCTCTACGGCAGCACCCCTGAAGAGGCCGCTGCCTGGCGCTGCTCCCGCCCGGAGGAGCGGGGCGGACCCATCGGGGATGTGGCCAGTCACTGCATGTACATGGGCGAGTTCCTCTATGATGACCGCATCACCTCTCTACGCTGCACCTATACGCCGCGTACCCTGGACATCGCCGTGGAGAACGGGGCTGTAATCAGCTACCGGACAGCAGGGGGATATACCGGTACCTGCCGGGTAGCTTTCAACCAGCCCCGGGGAACCCTCGCGGCTACGATCGCCGGGCAGGGATTCGATGCCTACGGATCCGGAGGCACCCTCAGCGGGCTCGGCACGCTCTTCCAGCTCTCGGGATATCCCGACGAGCCCTATGCCATTCATCTGCTGCTTGACAGCGGAGCTGAAACCGAGAAAATCGACGCCGACCCGAATGAACCGGAAAACATCTACCAGGCCCAGATAACCGAACATGCCCAATCGATTCTCTCCGGCAGGCCCATGGACGGTGCCGACGGGCTGCACAACCTGCGGCTCGTAGAGGCCTGCTACCGCTCGGCAGGAGAGAACGGCAGGGAGATAGCAATCGACTGATCGCAACAGGAGCATAGCATGAATGATACAGATGACAGAGAACAGCTGCCGAACCATCCGACCGTACTGGCAGTGGGCTGCCATCCGGACGATATCGAGTTCATGATGGCAGGAACCCTCCTCAGGCTCCTTGACAGCGGGGCTGAACTCCACTACATGAACGTTGCCAACGGCAACTGCGGCTCCAGGGAGTATGGCCGGGAAGAGCTGGCCGGGATACGAGAAAAGGAGGCCCGGCAGGCCGCTGACGGACTCCAGGCAGCCTGGTATCCCCCGATAGCCAATGACCTCGAGGTGCTCTACGACATTGACCTGGTACGGAAGGTCGCGGCTGTGGTGCGGGAAACGGCACCGGACATCGTGCTTACCCTGCCGCTCAGGGACTATATGGAAGATCACATGAATACGGCCAGGGTCGTCGTTACGGCAACCTTCACCATTGCCATGCCAAACTTTGCCTCCATCCCGGATCGCAAGACAACGGTCAAGGACGTCGCCCTATACCACGCCCTGCCCTACGGACTGCATGACCAGATGATGAATCCCGTCTATCCCCATTTCTACATCGACATCACCGACGTGCTCGAGCGGAAGCTCGCCATTCTCTCCCGGCACGCCTCCCAGCGCAACTGGCTGGATGACAGCCAGAAGCTCGACTCCTACCTCCAGGAGATGGTGGACCAGGCAGCTGAAGTGGGAAGAAGGTCGGGGGTGTTCAGTAAGGCGGAGGGGTGGGTCAGGCACAGTCCCCTGGGATACTGCCGCAGCGACTTCAACCCCCTGCCCCGGTTGCTTGCATACCATTGTCACTATCATGATTCCCCTGCCGGGGAATGAGGCCGAAAAGGGAGGCTCCCTCTACCGGGTGCACCGGAAAGATGTACCTGGCCGCCTGCTGTTCGTCCAGGGAGAGAATGCGGCCGTAGAAGGATTCCCTGACCGCGGCAATGAACTCAGAGATCCGGGCATCGGGAACGATGTTCACGGCACAGCCTCCGAACCCCGCCCCGGTCAGGCGCGAGCCGATGGCCCCCGCCTCCCTTGCCGTTTCGGTCAGCATATCAAGCTCACGGCAGCTGATCTCATGGAGATCCCGGGCACTGGCATGGGCTTCGTTCATCAGCCGGCCGAAGCCGGCCATGTCGCCTGCGCGCAGCAGCTCCCCGGATAGTATGACCCGTTTCCACTCCTCCCAGACATGGGTGAAGCGCCTGTAGAGCATAAACCCGTCCCCCGGGACCGGGAAGGCCGTGCCATCCTTGCGCACGCAGTAGCGGCGCAGCAGCTGGTCGGTATCGATCCCGAGCAGCTCGGCACACTCCTGCAGCGTATGGGCCTCCTCATGGAAGAGCCCGGAGAGGCTCCGTTCCAGATCATCTTCAGCCACTCCCGTATTCTCAGGGGTGATGTCACCGATGAACTCGATGCCGGTAATCCCGTACTCGCTGTTGAGCCTGCGTCCCGCGGCCGCAGCGGCTATCCGGCACTCGACGCTCCTGCGGTTGTAGAGATCCATGGCATGCCTGGTTTTCGGGGCCTCAACCGTTGAGTGGGTAACCACTATGGAGTACCCGGAAGGAAACGGCACCATCTGTACCTGAAGGGGATTGAAATCGATCAGGGTTGTGTGCTGCTTATCCCCAAAGAGGATGGCGGCCTGATCCATGCCCCCTCCCATGGTACCGGTGTACCACTCGGACTGCCGGCACTGCTCTGCCAGCTCCAGACGCTCGGCACGGCCTGCAACCCGGTACCCATTCACCTCCATCAGGACCAGCGAGCCAAGCACTACCAGGGCTGAGGATGAGCTCATCCCGGCGGCCTGGGGGATCGAGCTGCGAAAGAGCATTGAGAACCCGCAGGTGAAAGACCTCTCCGTTCCCAGCAGCCCGTTGACGGCAGCCTTGAAATAGTTGCCCCAATGCCCTTCAGTGTACGGTTTCAGTCCGCGATGCAGCACCTCGCCGGCATGCCCCTTCCCGGCCGGGATATAATCGCTTAGCCTGAAGGCTATCTCCCCGAATTCCGGGTGGAAATCGGCTACCCGGATCAGGTCGTCCTCACGCGGCAAGACGGCAGCGAGGATCTCCCGGTCGACAGCAACCGGAAGGACAGGGCAGTTGTTGTAGTCGGTATGCTCCCCGATAAGATTCACCCTACCGGGAGCACGGAAGAGCATGATGCCGGAGGCGGGTTTGTTGTCGCCCGCATCGGCAGGAGCCTGAAGGCCTGAAAGGCTTTCTTCGGGAACCGAAACGGAGAAATGCTCTCCGAACCGCTCCAGCAGCTCTTTGAACCGGTCATTATCAGGGATGGTATTTCTCATATACTCCTCTCTTAATCACATAGTATCATGATCTTCGTGATCATTGTAGAATAATGAAATACCAGTGGGTATTGTATTGTGTTGTATTATCAGAAATGATATGTGCTGTCCCGGTACAATCATATATGCAACCCCTGATATCATATTGATTGCATTTCAGCATCCTGAAGCATCCATGCCACTGCTGATGCTGGTGCCGATCTGAATATATACTATTTCAACAACTCCTGTACCGCGGGTATAAGCTCTTCTGGATTATGAATCAGGGCATCCGCCCCACTCGAGAGTATTCTATCTCCACTGTGCCATCCCCAGCATACTCCTATGGTGCGGCAACCAGCCTCTTTACCCTCTAGCATGTCCCCAATGGTATCCCCGATATAGATCTTTCTTTTGCCTGCTTGCTCAGACTTGATAGAACGTATGGCTTCTATCTTCGTCATTCCGAGTTCAGCCCCGAGAACCTGCCTGAAACAGCTGTCCAGATCATGTCGTCCCAGGAAAGGCCTTACAACACTGGAGAGATTGCTTGTCACGATGTAAAGAGTGCGACCAATGTTACCCAGTTCCCGTATCATGGGTGCAATGCCGTCAAACAACTTGCAGAATCCTATGTGCTCTCCCAACATATGTGCCAGGCAATTCTTCAGCTGAGAAAGGCTCTCTTCACCGATTCCCCTATGGGAAAGCGACAGATACAGGTTATGGTCAAACAGAGAGAGAAACTCTTCAGATGCAATACCAGGTCTCCCTGTTACCGACTTATAGCACCTGTTGAAGCATGAATGGAAAACGGAAAGGGAATCTATCAGAGTCCCATCGAAATCAAAGATCAATATAGTCTCATCATGGGGGGTAACCTGTTCCATCATATCATCATCTCATACCGAAACCTAATAGATCTACCCTTTTTATCTTTCATGCCGGTTAGTAATCTGTGTAACCTGCATTTCTGGTTTGTCATTGTTTCACCCTACTGTCCATGGCGATCCTTTCATCCGGATTTGGCAGCCAGTCATATTACGGGCTTACTCCTATATATCTCCGTAGAGATACTTCCTGTATCGGTAAAGGATAGATGCACCTATCGTAAAGAGGTCTGCCATCAACTAGCCTGGCTTACTTATGCATAGTCTTCACAGTACTCACTGTTTGCGATAAACATTTCATCTACCATATTCTGGATCTCTTCCAGACTCAGGACCGCACTGGTCAGCGGATCAAAGGCAATGGCCTGAAATATCTTATGACGATCTTTTTCCAGCATTCCCTGCAGGGCCAACTCTTCACATCGGGCACTGGTGTTGACCAGAATTGCCAGATGATCAGGCAGGGAACCGACTTTAACCGGATTAAGACCTTTCGGGCTCGCCACGACAGGCACTTCGACGCAGCAGCCTTCAGGCAGATTGTCTATCAGGCAGTTGTTCGGAACATTGCCATTGAAGACAAATGGTTTGCGATCGCCAAAAACGGCATTGAAAATATGGCTTGCATACTCCTGAATATCCAGGCCGGCAAACTCTTCCCCATCCTCTGCCTGCTTTTCAACCCCCTGCTGCAGCTTTACCAGTTCCTCTTCTATGGTATCACGCCAGGTATCTTCACGTTCCAGATATTCATTGAGGATATAGGCATATGCTCCCGGATTCCAGTTTTTCCCGTGGGTGCAGTATTTCTCAATGAGATCGGGACGTTTCCTGAACCAGGCATTGTATTCCGAGTTGTGCCCGCTTGATTCAGTCACATAGTAATCAAGATGTTTGTACAGCTCGTTTCGAACAATTTCATCGTTATAGTGCTGGCCTGTACCAAATATTGCCTCACTGATCTTCGGGTAGGCATCTTCCCCATTCCATGTGAAATCAAGGTAAAAAGCCTGATGATTGATACCGGCACAGGTATAGGTGATATCCTTATAATCAGCACCGATCCAATCTGCCAGCATCATGGCTGTTCCCTGAACGCTGTGACAGAGACCGGAGATTTTCAGTTCAGGATAGACCTTCTGCATACCACTGCACAGCATCGCCATGGGATTGGTATAGTTTAAAAAGATGGCCCGGGGGCACAACTCACTGATATCCCTGCAGATATCAAGCATAACCGGAAGCGTTCGGATTGCCCGGAATATTCCGGCAGGCCCTCTCGTATCACCCACATTTATGTCAACGCCATATGTTTTGGGAATCTCAATATCATTCCTGAAGACATCAACCCCACCCTGCAGGATGGTACAGAGTACGCCATCGGCACCTTCAAGCGCCTCTCTTCTGTCTTTCGTTGTCCAGATTTTTGCCCTGTGGCCGCCTTTTTCATTGATGATATCACAAGCACGCTTGATAACATCCAGTCGTTCCTGATCAATATCCATCAATGCGATTTCAAGATCCTGAAAAGCCGGAAACTGCAGCAGATCCATCACCAATCCGCGGGTAAAACCGAAACTGCCGGCTCCTATGAAAGCTATCTTTGCCATACCAATTTCCATACGTTTTATAGTATGTTTGTTATTGCATACTTTTTCTTCAAAATAAATGTTCATATGTTAGGTTCGTATGATAAACTGTTGGGTATGCCAGAAGCAGTCTCCTATTATACCCGCAATGAGTTCTCCCTCTCAGACCTGGTGCTGCTCAGTTGTGGAAGACATGCCTGTCCTCCCGGGCACAAGTATGACGGATGGAGAAACCAGCATGTTCTGCATCAGGTACTAAGTGGAAAGGGTGTTTTCAAATACAAACGAAAAACCTACCAACTGGGCAAGGGAGACTCCTTCCTGATAGAACCACATGAAAGGAATTTCTATCAGGCTGATGCCCAAGATCCCTGGGAATATCAATGGATCATCTTTGAGGGGAGATGTGTCAGGGAGTTATTGAAGCATACTCTTTTCAGCAGATATCCGGTTGTCCACTCACTTCAGGCTGATGCTGTAGCTGAAATATTCTCTAGGATATTTTTCCTCGCAAGCCGAGAAGCACATACCCACATGCATGAAATCTACAGCTGTCTCTACCAACTCATGTTTCAGTTCTCATTGGACGAGGGGTTCTCCGGGGACTCGGTCAAGCTCGATTATGTTTCCCTGACCAAACAATTTATCCATGACCATTACCAGAATCCCATTTCAACTGACGTCATTGCGCAATATCTGGGACTGAACAGAAGCTATTTTTCTCACCTTTTCAAGCAGAAGACTGGTACAGGCGCGGCACAGTATCTGAGAACGTACCGACTTGAACGAGTGAAGGATTTGTTGAAGACCACCGAACTCTCAATCCTGCAGGTTTCTTACTCAACAGGATTCAGAGATTACTATGCGTTCCTGAGGCTGTTTAAACAGCAGACCGGATGCACTCCCAGTGAATTCAGAAAATTTCATTGAAATACGGCTATACGACATCTGGAATCAGGCAGGTTTCATGAACTTATAATTGTACACCCTTACCAGTTCCAGGTAGAGACGGATAATACAAACCTGAATCCGTATAAAAACGAAAAGCAGATTTAAAAACCACCAGGATCCCGCTC
>CAZSBC010000115.1:0-10275 GCA_964605195.1 uncultured Spirochaetales bacterium
GGGAAGATGACCCTTTGGGTGAAGGCTGATGCGTTGCGGTCCAGAAGAAACTCTTCCCCTTTGCGGGGCTTAATTTCGTACTCCTCAGCCCCGAAGATGCGGCTTACCTCATCGGCGTACAGTCCTGCGGCATTTACCACCCATTTCGCCTGAACTGTCATGCCGGATTCATCGGTTATATGGTAGCAGTCATCCCTTTTTACAGCCTGTGATACCTTGAAATCTGTCATGAGCCGCACTCCGTTTTTTAAAGCCGATTCCATAAGGCTGTAAACGAATTGGTATGGTTCGATCATACCGCCCCCGGGGGCATGCAGGCCTCCCACAACATCGGGATTCAGCTTGGGTTCGAGAGAGAGTATGCGGCTGCGGGAACAGAGCTCTATGCCGATGGCACCGTTATCCAGTCCGTTTTGGTAAAGCTCCTCCACGGTCCGCATCTCTTCGGTATTGAAGGCGGCCACCAGAATGCCATTCCGGCGAAATGGGAAGTGCAGCTCACTCTTAAGCTGATCAAACATAAGATTTCCCTTTATCTCCAGACGGCTCTTTAAAGCACCCCTACTGTAATGGAAACCTCCATGTATAATTCCCGAGTTGGCTTTGGATACCCCGAAACTCACATCGGCCTCCTTCTCAAGAAGAACCGTCTTAAGCTTATAGGCACTCATTTTTCGGGCAATAGCCGCACCGCTAACCCCACCGCCGATTATCGCTACATCAAAACAATCCATGAAATACCCCTTTCTGAGATACGGATAGCGTATACTATTTTTGAACGTTTTGCGAGCCTTTATGATGCTTTTTTATTAATATAGTGTATGTTTATTAATCTTTATGTTCTATTTAGCACTTATTGCGTTGCTGGAAAATAAAACCAGGCACATCATGTCTGATAACCCGTGCAATATAATTATTGAGTTTGGTACCATGATCCAGATCGTCTGGTCTCAGTGAGAAAAGGCCTGTCATATGCTGCACATGAGTGTGCTCTGAAGCCGGCATCTCAGACCAGTATGCTTCTTGTCAAAAAATCTCTATGGTGATAGTATGATGAATCATAGAGGTGACTCATGAGTCAGATAACCATACGCAATATGAAACCTGTCGTGGAGAACACCATTCGTCAAATGGCTGAAGATGAACATGTAAGTCTGAATGAAGTATGCAACAAGCTGCTGGAGAAGGCCCTTGGTTATGGGGGGGATGCAAAAAAGAAGAGAGATCTGAGCAGTTTGGCCGGTACCTGGTCCCAGGAAGATTATCACATATTTGAGAAGAATCAGAAAATATTCAGTACTGTGGACGATGAAGTATGGCGTTAGAACTTATTATCGATACCAAGGCCTATAGTTCTTTCTTCATAAATAACGGTAATGTCAGGGCGTTGATGGAAAGAGCAGACAGAATTCTTATACCTGCTGTAGTATTGGGAGAGCTGTTTGCCGGATTCAACTGCGGTAACAGAAAAGAGATGAACTATGCCGAATTTGATCACTTCATCAGTTTTCCCGGAATTTCTGTCATTCCAGTTCAAAGGGGTGAAGCAGAAATGTACGGGCACCTTGTTGAAAAACTGAAAAAAGCGGGTACACCGATTCCCACTAATGACGTGTGGATAGCCGCTGCTGCTTTGAACCGTGGGCTCTCCCTCCTGACAAATGATAGCCATTTCAACTGTATCACAGGACTGAAAATAGTCAATTATTAGCTCTTGAGTATATTTCCCGCAATCTACTTTATACCCGCACCGTTACTGGATGAAGCATAATCTGGCACGCAATCCCACTGATGCCTCATTGGGCTTGATTCAGGGGAAGTGACGTTTCCTGCTATTGGATAATCTTGAATTCGGATAAATACCTTGTATCCTGCGTATCGCTGACACAAGAAAATGTGCAGCTATTGAATTTCATGCTCATTACTGCTGGTTAAGTACTATATCAAATCAAAAGGAGTGAGAGAGATGAATAATTTGAATTCAGTGATCATCGAAGGAAATCTTGTCAGGGATCCGGTGGTGAAGGAGACCCCAGGCGGAGCTCAGGTGTGCAAGTTCTCAGTTGCCCTCAATCGCTACTACAAGGTGAATGATGAGCGGCAGCAGGAGGTCTCGTTCTTCTCGGTTGAAACCTGGAACAAGGTCGCGCAGAGCTGTGCCGAGTACCTGGAGAAGGGGCGGGGAGTGCGGGTGGTGGGCCGGCTCAAGCAGGAACGCTGGACCGGTCCTGATGAATCGAAGCATGAGAAGGTGGTCATTGTTGCAGAGCATGTCGAATTCAAGCCGCGCAGCAACTGGTCGGCCGAAGAGCTGACGGATCAGGAAAAGGTGGCAGAGAGCGCTGTCGCAGAAAGTGCCGCTGTCCCTAAAAAGCAGAAGAAGAGTTGATCTGTCAATCCAGATCTGCAACCGTGAACCATTGATCTTGAAGCCGTGAGCATCAATTATTTAGCTATACAACCGGAAGATGAGTTTGAGAACCCACCAGGTATCCGGAACCCAGCCAGCTCTTCAATACTGTGATACCTGGTGGTATGGAAGAGTCAGCTCCATCAGGAAGAGCAACCGAGTAATCAGCGCAGCACGATGGAGTTGATTTTCTTCCATGTTTTTGTCCAGCCCCTCGTGTATTTCCCCATGATGCAACCTGAAATCCAGAGCCGGACCTGTCGGTGAAGAAGTCTGCCGGCAGCAACCCGGGACTTTTCTTTTCGCTGGATTATCAGTACAATATTACTTGAAAGACACTTACTGACAATAATGAGATGGAGGAGCCGATGAGCGAAGTAACTTTGACTGTAGATAACTTTGAAAAGGAAGTACTGAAATCAGACAAGCCTGTTTTGGTCGATTTCTGGGCAGAGTGGTGCATGCCCTGCAAGATGATCGGACCCATTGTAGCCGAAATAGCCGAAGAGCACAGCGATAAGGTGAAAATCGGCAAGCTCAATGTGGATGAGCACGGCGCGATAGCGCAGAAGTACAATATTATCAGCATACCGTCCCTGTTGGTATTCAAGGATGGTGAAGTGGTCAACCAGCGGATAGGTGCCGGTTCACGCAAGATGATAGAGGGCTTGATCGCTGACTATCTCTAGTAACCTTACCTGAATCAGGGACAGGTTAATCCTTGACAACCCCCGGGGTGCTGCAGGTTGCTTGCGGCACCCCGTTACTGTATACCCTGGTACTCCTCAGTGCAGTTCGGTGCACCGAAGCTTGCCGATCTCGTCGGTACGATATACCAGTCATCCTTCGTATCAGAATCACCGCACTGCACAGGATCACGCCTGCAGATCGACCGGGTCGCGGTCGAATCCTCCGGATTGACAGCATCTTCCGGACGGAGTAGCGGCATGTCAGACTGGGTTCGATTATCATCTCTGGACTGCGGCTTCCAGCCCAGCTGTTCGTTGAGGAGTTCCACACGTTCTGCCAGGGCCCTGCTGCCGAAGCCCTGATAGCGTTCGTCGGAGGAAGATGTCCGGTTGCTGTAGAGCACGGCATCGGCCAGCTCTCCTCCCACAGCCGTATAGAGGGAAAGCACCCCATTGTTGCCGGAGAGGCCGACAGCATCGTCAATCCAGAGATCCCATGCCGTGTCAGCAGCGCTTGCCGCGATGCTCTCAGTCATCGATACCTTCTCGTTGGATTGATTGCCACCCTCATCGGCACAGTGGATCACTATCATGTCACCGGGGGATACCTCAAGGGAGGGCAGCTGCAGGAGTTGGCGATAGTTGCCGGCCACCCCGTCATAGAAGACCATGCCGGCTGTATCCCCAGATTCCAGGACAAGCAGCTCAACCCGGTCGGGATGTGCTGATGATCCCTGGGGTGTGAACTCATTAATCAGCACCTTCGGGACACGGTCATTGTACCCGTACAGTGATATGGTGAAGTACAGCGAGTTCTTCGCAGCGTCTTCAACGGCACCCTGCAGGATGCCTTTTTCCCCGGGAGGCAGCGGCCTGTCAAGCATGAAGGAGATCTCCTCCCCATCTTCATCAATGGAGACAGTCTTCACAGCCTCCCCGGACGCATCCTGCAGAGTGCAGGAGAAGGAGTCTGGGATCGCGTATACCGGTTCTGAAAAACGCAGCAAAAACAGCTGCTCAGACACTGTTGTTCCAAATAGCAGCAGCGGTGGTTCTATGTCCGCCTCTGTCAGGGCACGGAATCCGGTAAGCGGTGAGCAGCCGGGCAGTGCCATTGAACCGATCCCGAGGGCTGCCATGCACAGGAGAGTCCTGAACCCATGTCTCATTCGCATCATTGTTCCTCCGGCAAAGATAATTAAGTATTTCTCTCTATCTACATAACCGCCTTGCGGTGCAAAAAAATTCAAGCAGATATGAAACGGTAGTGGTCGATTGCAATTATTGCCGCTTTCCTTAATAATACCTATGAGTGATGAACACACAGAAGGAGGCATTATGTGTGGAATAGTCGGCTACTGCGGCAAACGGAATGCAGCTGAAATACTGCTTGAGGGATTGAAACGACTTGAATACCGGGGGTATGACTCGGCCGGTATCTGTGTCGTTACCGACAACGAATTCAATCTGATTAAGCGAAAAGGCAAGATCCGGGACCTGCGTGAAATAGTACCTCCCGATATTGCCGGACAGTACGGAATCGGACATACCCGCTGGGCGACCCACGGGGAGGTCAACGATGCCAATGCCCATCCGCACACCAGTGCCTCCGGGGATGTGGTAATTGTCCACAATGGAATAATCGAGAACTACAATGAACTGAAAAGGCGCTTCTCAATGGATGAGAAGGCCTTCACCTCGGATACTGATACCGAAGTCATCGCCTTCCTTATCGACATGCATTACCGGGGGAATCTTGAAGATACAGTCCGGGAAGTCATTCCCCTGCTCAAGGGAACCTATGGAATCGCTGTTATGCATCACAATGAGCCGGGCAAGATCGTCGGGGCGCGAAACGGCTCCCCGCTGGTCATGGGAGTGGGGGAGAACGAGATGTTCCTCGCATCTGATGTGACGGCAATTCTCTCATATACCAAGAACGCAGTTTACCTGAATGACGGTGAGATCGTCTCCATCACCTGTGACTCTTACCGTACCTTCGACATCAACGACACGATCATCCAGAAGCAGGTAGAGCAGATCGGGTGGGAGCTGGAGCAGATAGAGAAACAGGGCTTCTCCCACTTCATGGAGAAGGAGATCCATGAGCAGGTCGCCTCAATAAACCGGGCAATCCAGGGAAGGCTTGACAAGGATTCGGCAACCGGTCATCTCGGGGGGCTTAACATGACGCCGAACGAGATGATCGGCGTCAACCGCGTCTCCATCATAGCCGCCGGTACCTCCTGGCATGCCGGCATGATCGGGGCCTACCTGATCGAGAAGATTGCCCGCATCCCGGCTTCGGCAGAGCTCTCATCGGAACTGCGCTACAAAAATCCGGTGGTACGTCACGACACGCTCTATTTTGTCGTCTCCCAATCCGGGGAGACAGCGGACTCCCTCTATGCTATGCGTGAGATCCAGCGCAAGGGCGGAAAAGTGCTCGGACTCTGCAATGTGGTCGGATCGACGATTGCCCGCGAATCCGACGGCGGAGTCTACCTGCACTCCGGTCCAGAGATTGCCGTTGCCTCGACCAAGGCCTTCACCTCACAGCTGGCAATCCTCTACACCCTCGCCCTTATCCTGGCAAGAATGCATCACATGTCGTTTGAAGACGGTATGAAGTTCATCAATGCCCTGAAGGCACTCCCGGACAAGATCAGCAAGATACTGGAGAGGGCCGGGGAAATCCGTGAGATAGCCCGGAAATACCATCAGTATGGAAACTTCCTCTTTCTCGGACGAGGCCTGAATTATCCCGTTGCCATGGAGGGAGCCCTGAAGCTGAAGGAGATATCCTACATCCATGCCGAAGGGTACAGTGCCGCCGAGATCAAGCATGGCCCCATAGCCCTGATCAACGAAACGACCCCGAGTTTCTTTCTCGTTCCCGATGACACCCTGCGGGACAAGGTCATCACCAACATGAAGGAGGTCAAGGCCCGCAGGGGGCAACTCATAGCCGTGGCCGTCGAGGGCGACACCGAAATAGCCGACATTGCCGATGACGTATTCTATATCCCAAAGACCGATGAGATCATGTACCCGTTCCTCATGGTTATCCCGACCCAGCTCTTTGCCTACTACTGCGCACTCGATCTGGGCCGGAACGTCGACCAGCCGAGGAATCTCGCCAAGAGCGTTACGGTGGAGTAGCCAGCTGAGTACACCGGCCGGCAGGAGGGAATCATGAAGTATGCACGCTGCCATCAGGAGCAGGCAGAAGCGGTTATCCGGCTCTTCACCAAGGTATTCACCGATTCAGAGGGAGCTGCTGAGGGAGAGCTCATCGGAGGCTTGGCGAACAGCCTCATGAACACCTGGGAGCACGGCAGCGTGCTCTGCTTTACCGCAGAGGATGATGCTGCCATAGTCGGGGCCGTCTTCTTCTCCAGGTTTACCGTTGCCGGGAATGAATCGAAGGCATACCTACTCTCCCCGATGGCGGTGGACACCGCTTACCAGGGGAGGGGCATCGGTCAGCAGCTGATCAGTTTCGGACTCTCCGCCCTGAAAGAGGCTGGAACTGAGCTTATCCTCACCTATGGTGATATCCGCTTTTACTCCAAGGTCGGATTCAGAAAGATACCCGAAGAGGTTATCAGGGCCCCACTGCCGTTATCGTATCCGGAGGGCTGGCTGGCACAGTCACTGGTCAGTGACTGGATTGACCCGATACCTGGGAAATCAGCCTGCGTGAAGGAGCTGAATGATCCGGCATACTGGTGAGGGGGACTGGCTGGAACGGCGCCGATTCACAAGCCTTTCTTTCAGCAGGACTCCCTGGTTATCAGGGTGGTCGGAATCCGGTACTCCTTGTAGGGCTCCCTGTTTTCATGCATACGCTTGAGCAGCACTTCTGCTGCAGTTTTGCCTATGGCCGTCCGGTCCTGGTCAATGGCCGTTATGGAGGGGGTGGCCATGGATAGCCAGAACATGTCATCGAAGCTGGCTATCGCAATGCTGTCCGGGATGGAGTAGCTGTGCTCCTTCAGGAAGTTCATGACCCCGACGGCAGAAAGGTCGTTGCCGCATAGAATTGCCGTGACCGAATGCTCCTCCACAAGCTGCCTGGTCAGCTCGTAGCAGGCTCCTCCCTTCTGTTCCTTCAGTGAAAGCGAGACATTGTCCCCGAACTTGATCAGCTCCTCGTCAGGGGTCAAGCCGTGCCGCTTGAGGGCAAAGCGGAACCCGTTTGCCCGCTCATTCATTGTCTCGTTGAAGCTTGACCCGATAAAGCCTATGTTCGCATGGTTTCGGGTGAGCAGCACCTCCGTCCCCTCGAAAGCCCCTTCGAAGTTGCTCGAGAGGATATAGTCCCTGTTGAATCCCCCCGGACGTCTGTCAAAAAAGACACTGGGACAGCGCTCGCCGATGAGCTCATTCATATAGCTGCAGTCCTGGGCAACCGGTGCAATGATCAGGCCGTCGACATTCTGCCGCAACAGACTCTCAATGTTTCTCTTCTCCTTCTCCTCGTTCTCATCCGAGTTGATGAATATCAGATGATAACCCTCGGGTTCCAGTACCTTGTCAATGCTGAGGGCAATATCCATGTAGAAGAAGTTGGCCAGGTCCGAAACCACCAGCCCGATAGTCCTTGAGGAGCCGCTGCGCAGGTTCCTGGCCACGGGGTTGATGATGTAATTCAAGTCCTTCACTGCCTGGAGTACCTTCTGCTTTGTTTCGGGGTTCACATACCGGGTACCGTTCAGCACGTTTGATACCGTGGCAGTGGAAACGTTTGCAAGACGGGCTACATCTTTCATCGAAGGACTCATTACTCATACACCCCTTGTGGTTACTTGTGGTTAATCGATTTATGAGTAAGGATAACTGAATGCAATGTATTCGTCAAGAAACGTTTCATCATGAATAAATGCCATCAGAAAATGTGAAAATTCTTCTTGACAAATCAGCATTGTGGATTTAAGATCAAATACATCACATATTAAATCGATTAAATATGATGCTGATTGTATTACATGCTGACATACCATATCAATATTAAATTGATCCACAGTGTGAAAGCTGCGTGTAAGAAATTATGATGCAAATAGATAAGTATACAGTTGCAATACAGGTGTTGAGTGTACGAGAATTTTGATTGTGATCGGTCATAGGAAAGCGTAACGCTGAATATAATCGATTAACATAACATCGGCTGAAAAAGCCGGAAAACAACAAGAGAGGAGTTGAAAATGAAAAAGTTGTTATTGGTTGCTGTCATGCTGGCTGTCGTTCTTGCAGGTGTTTCTGCCGCAGCAGAGGAAGAAGGAGGCATGAAAGTGGGACTGACAGTGCAGGATCTGAGTAACCAGGTATGGGCATCCCGTGCCGTTGCGCTTGAAAAAGTTATCACCGAGAATGGCGGATCCTTCACCTATCTGGGATGTGATGGCAATGTATCAAAGCAGATCAGTCAGATAGAGAACCTCGTTGCCAGTGGAGTCGATATTCTTATGGTGCATCCGGCCGAGGACAATGCCATCAATGCCGCCCTTCAGTCAGTGCAGGCCCAAGGAATCAAAGTGTTTGTATACGACAGTGATCTGGAGAACGGCGATGTGCGATTCCTGCTGGATAACTACGATGCCGGGTACATGATCGGAACCACTGCAGCTGAATGGATCAATGAGAAACTGGACGGATCTGCTGAAGTCGCCATCATCAACTGGCCACAGATCGAGATCCTGCTGGAACGTGAAAACGGAATCAGGGATGCCTTAGCAGACCTCTCTCCCGATGCTGAAATCGTAGCAGCAGCACCCGCGCTCAACCCCTCACAGGGGATGGCTGCCATAGAGACTATTCTTCAGGCTCATCCGGACCTGCAGATTATCTGTGCAATCGGCGGAGGCGGAGCAGTTGGTGCCAATGAAGCAGTCAAGGCTGCCGGGAAACTGTCAGATACATTCGGCATCTTTGCTTCGGATGCCACAGACGGAGAATTGGCTGCAATGGCCAATAATGAAGCCAACCGATCTTCGATCATGTATACCGGGACCCCGGAGCAGTCCGCAGTGATCATATACGGGTGGCTGGAGAAAATGTACAATGATGAACCCATCGACGAAAGAGTGTATCATATCTTTATCCCGGTAAACCAGGATAACTACGAAGAGTATATGTAGAGATTGTTGAGAGGGAGGGGAATGGTCCTTTTCAGGATCGTCCCCTTTCGTCAAAGCATATACTGAGGAGAAGCAGTGATCATGCCAGAAACGATTACACCCTGCCTCCAGCTGAACGATATCACAAAGATATATCCGGGGGTCATTGCCCTTGACAAGGTATCCCTGGAGGTACTGCCGGGTGAGATCCATGCCCTTGTCGGAGAAAACGGTGCTGGGAAATCCACGCTCATCAAGACCTGTTCCGGAGCAGAAACCCCCAATAAAGGGGTCATTGTCGTCAACGGAAAAGAGTTTACATCAATGACACCGAAACTCTCCGAGGAGAACGGTATTTCAGTCATCTATCAGGAGTTCAACCTGGTGGGTGAACTGAGTGTTGCGGAAAACATCTTCCTTGGACGGGCAATACGGAAGGGGCTGGTTATCGATATGCCTGCCATGGTGGCAAAGGCAAAGAAGATCTTCGATCAATTTGAGATAAAGATAAATCCCCTCGGACTGGTGAAGAACCTCACCGTCGGGTATCAGCAGATTGTCGAGATTGCCAAGGCAATTTCCCTAAATGCGAAGATCCTGATCATGGATGAACCTACGGCACCCCTGACAAAGGGGGAGACCGAACACCTCTTCCAGATTGTAGATCGCTTGAAGGCCGCTGGTGTCACTATCGTCTATATCTCGCACAGGATGGATGAGATCTTCAGACTCTCAGATCGTATCACTGTTCTGCGTGACGGAAAGAAAGTGGCAACCCTGCATACCGGGGAAACAAACCTCGATCAACTGGTGAAGCTGATGGTCGGTCGTGACCTTACTGAAACCTTTCCAGAGCGCACATCCTGTATCTCCGATGAAGTACTTATGGAGGTGGAAAACCTGACCGGAAACGGCGTGAAAGAGATCAGTTTTTCGGTAAAACGGGGAGAAATCCTGGGATTCGCCGGGTTGGTAGGTGCCGGAAGGACAGAGTTGGCAGAACTTCTTTTCGGCTACAGACCCATTGAATCCGGCCGGATAACCTTCAGGGGAAGAG
>CAZSBC010000116.1:0-10136 GCA_964605195.1 uncultured Spirochaetales bacterium
TGAGTAATTTAATAAAAAATGTGGAAAAAAATTCTCGAGGGGTGAGGTGAGTCAGAGAATATGCCGGAGAAATTTCCTGGTTCGCTCTTCCTTTGGAGAATCAAAGAGCTCATGCGGGGTCCCAATCTCGATAATTTCCCCATCATCCATGAATACAACCCTGTCGGCTGCGGCTCTGGCAAACCCCATCTCATGAGAGACGACCAGCATGGTCATGCCCTCCCTAGCAAGATCGAGCATAACATCAAGAACCTCCTTGATCATCTCCGGATCAAGGGCGCTGGTTGGTTCATCGAAAAGCATAACTTTGGGTTCCATGGCTAATGCACGGGCAATTGCAACCCGCTGCTGCTGCCCACCGGAAAGCTGGCTGGGGTAAGCCTGATCCTTCTCCGCAAGGCCAACCTTCTGCAGCAGTCTGCGCGCCAGTGCCTCCGCCTCGGCCCGCTTCATTCCCTTGACCGTTCTCGGTGCCAATGTGATATTATCAATTACCCGCAGATGGGGAAAGAGATTAAAGCTCTGAAAGACCATGCCGGCCTCCTCACGTATCTTCCGTATATCGGTATTGTGAGAGGTCACCTCATCGTCATCAATCCAGATCCTGCCCTTTGATACAACTTCAAGGCGGTTGACGCTGCGCAGGAGCGTGCTCTTGCCACTGCCCGAAGGACCGATGACCAGAACCACTTCTCCGCTTTTCACATGCAGCGTGGCATTTCTCACAGCATGTATCGTAGCACTGAAGGACTTGCTGACATCTTCAATTGCAATTCTGTACTCACTCATTTTTCAGCCTATCCTCCATCATGGCAACAATCCTGGAGAGCACAAGCGTGATGACCAGATAGATCAGCGCCACAATGAGCATCGTCTCCAGTGAGAGAAATGTCCTTGATATATATTCACGTCCCCGTCGCAGTATGTCACGCAGGGCAATGACCGAAACAAGCGAGGAATCCTTCAGCATGGCTATGAACTCGTTCCCGATAGCCGGAAGGATTATCTTCATGGTCTGAGGGAGAATGACCTTCCGCAGGGCCTGCCCGCGGGACATGCCGAGGGCTATGGCCGCCTCCATCTGCCCCTTGGGAACAGCCTGGATACCGGCACGGAAGATCTCGCCCATGTAGGCGCCGTAACAGATTGAGAGCGCTATGATGGCGGCAATAATGCCCTCAATCCTGAAAAAACGTCCGAGGGCATAGTAGATGAAAATAAGTTGTACCAGTAGGGGAATGCCGCGGATTAGTTCCACATACACACCGGCAACGAGATTGAAGAGGCGGATACGTGAAACCTGTCCCAGTCCACAGATCAGCCCCAGAATCAGCGAGCCGAGTATGGCAAAGACTGTGACCTGGAAAGTCACCGGAACACCCTTTATCGTGATATAGAAGATATCACGATAGGGGGCCGGTTTGATGAGAATAAGCAGCAGCAGGAGGAGGGCTGCCAGCACAAAGGTAACTCTCCAGGAGTTGAATACCTGCAGGTTTCCTCGGTTGGGAATAAGGGCTCTGTCAGTTATTGCGATACGGGATTCCGGAGCCCGCTCTTCCTTCTGCTTCTTTGAAGCATTTAGCGTAGCCATGTATTGATCAACTCGTCAAGTTTTCCCGATGCCTTGATAGCCGCAAGGCTGTCGTTGAGTTTTGCAAGCAGTTCCGCGTTGCCCTTCTGCACGGCAATACCGAAGAATTCATCGGTGAACGGTTCGCCGACAATCTTGAGCTGACCCTTATAGGCTTCATTGGCAAGGACAAAGTCCGAGGCCACGATAGAGTCACAGACTACTCCGTCAACCTGGCCGTTCATGAGATCCTCAACGGCAAAGCCGACTTCATCATAGGCTTTTCTGATTACATCAGGGTAGTCATCAAGGGCAAAGTCCCCGGTTGTACCGTTCTGGACACCGACCTTCATGCCTGACATGTCAGCAAGGGAGGAGACGCCTGACATAGCCTGCTTCACAATCAGGATCTGACCTGCGTTGATATAGGGTTCGGTAAAATCCATCTCGGCCTGGCGCTCTTCGGTGATCGTAACCGATGAGCATACGGCATCATACGCACCGTTCTTGAGACCGGCAAAGATTCCGTCCCAGGCTGTGTTGCGGATCTCTATCTCAAATCCGCCTGCTTCAGCCATTGCATTGAGCATATCGATATCAAATCCAACCAGATCACCGTTGGTATCGATATATTCCATCGGCGGCCAGGTGGCATCTGAGGCAATGACAATGGTATCACTGTCATCAGCTCCAGCTGCAAAGAGGGAAACTGATGCGGCCAGTGTAACCACGAGGGTGATAATAAACAATTTCTTCATAGTCTGCTCCTTATACTGTTCAAGATCATACAATACCCAAGACAGTATTCTACCGTATAGTGTTACAGCTAGTCAATTCAAAATTTGTATAAATATACAGCAGGTATTGTTTTAATGCCGGTTAAAATTGATGATTGTATAGTTTTACAGGAAATCGAGGTTTTTTATGCAAAGCACTCAGTACATATGCATCAGAAAACCGATTGCAGTCCCCAGCACCACTCCGGCAGCAACCTGCGGATATGTGTGACCGAGAAGCGTACGCAGATCCTCGGGCTTGAAACCGTGTTCATAGATTTCGGATAGGATCTTGCTCCATTCGTTAAGCAGTTCCGCATGTTTCCCGGCTGCCCTGCGAATTCCTACGGCATCAAATATGACAATGACCGAGAGTACAAGTGTCAACGCAAAGGTGACACTCTCCACCCCCTCCAGCAGCCCCACCGACACAGTGACTGCCGATACAGTGGCAGCATGCGAAGAGGGCATGCCGCCAGTACCGATACCGCTGCGCATATCGAGTTTGCCGGTGAAGATGAGGTTGAATACTATCTTGAAGAGCTGGGCAGCCAGCATGGCTGCCAGGGCTGCAACAATAGTCCTGTTCTGCAGAAATGTATCCATGCCGTGATTATACGTACCAACTCATAGGATGTAAAGATAATTTCATCACGATGGTGATGATGGAGGTTCAGCAGGGCTCTCCGACCGTTACCGACTGACCGGATACGGATAGATCAATTCGGGGAAAAGCGATATAAATGTGTGAGCGGTAACGCTGCAGGAGATGGGTGCTCATGAAACGAACGTTTACAGCGGAACAGAAGATCATCCTCATGCTCTCAGCACTGGGCCAGTTCTCCATGATAACGGTAAACCTCGGTCTGGTATTCTATCTGCGGCAGCGCTTTGCCCTGGAACCGCAGTTCATCGCACTGCTCGTATCGCTGTGCCCGACAACCTACTTCATCGGGCTGCTGCTCTTCCGGGGAGTTGTAGCCACCCTTAAGCCGGTAATCACCATAACCGCAGCGATCGCCGGAATGGGTGTCAGCGGTCTGCTGATTCTGATTGCCCGTGCACCGCTGCCGGTTTACCTGCTCTATGCCCTGTATGGGCTCTTCATGGCGCTCTTCTGGCCGCCGATCATGGGATGGCTCTCCCGCGGGAAAGAGGGCCGTACCTTAAGCAGTGCCGTTGCCTGGTTCAATCTTGCCTGGAGCTCCGGGTTGATACTCGGTCCCTATGCTGCCGGTGTACTTACCGAATATGATACCGGGGCAGCATTGATTGCTGCCAGTGCCCTTATGGGACTGATGCTGCTCATCATGCTTGCGGCGGTAGTACATCCCGGCATTCGTTCCACAGCATCATCGCGACGTCACCGGGAGCGGGTTAAAGAGATCGATCGCAGCACATATCTCCGCTATATCTGTTGGATTGGCGTCTTCGCCAGCTATTTCGTCTTCGGTGTAACCATGAATGTCTTTCCCATCCATGCCAACGAAGTACTCGGTTATCAGGAAGGCAGTGTAGGAATGTTCTTGCTCCTGCGTGCGCTGGTGACCACGCTGTGCTTTCTCCTTCTGGGGCGGGTGAAGTTCTGGCAATTCAGATTCGGCGCTGTGATGCTTTTCCAGAGCCTGCTCATTACAGCCCTTATCCTGGGGCTCTTTGCCGATACTCTCCCGCTGCTGCTGCTGTTCTTTATCCTCTTCGGGACAGCCTTTGCCGGTATCTATACGAACAGCATCTTTCATGGCTCGGCAGGAAGTGTGAACAGGGAGGCCAGGATGGCTATCCATGAGGCGTTCCTTACAGCTGGGAATGTGATCGGTTCACTCTCCGGCGGATATCTGCTGCAGCATTACGGGTACCGAAGTGTCATCCAGTTCTCAGCTGCCGTTATTGCCGCGATCTGTATTGTTCAGTACATACTGTACCTGATATGGCCAACACACCGCCGCTCCCCGGCGGTTGAAACATGATGTCCAAACAACGTATAATCAGGCGGTCAGCTTCATGCTGACCAATTCTAGATGCGTAAGGATGATTCAGATGGGCAAGGGTGCAAGTGTAACAGAGAAAATCATTGCGGCACACATGGTGGAGGGCACTCCGGAGGCTGGGAACGAGATTGGAATCCGGATAGACCAGACCCTCACACAGGATGCCACGGGAACCATGGCATATCTGCAGTTCGAGGCCATGGGAATACCACGGAAACGTAACGAACTGGCTGTCAGTTATGTCGATCATAATACCGTCCAGGTAGGCTTCGAGAATGCCGATGACCATGCCTACCTGGAGAGTGTAGCCAGGAAATACGGAGTAATCTTTTCCCGGCCCGGCAACGGGATATGCCACCAGGTCCATCTGGAACGCTTCGGGAAACCGGGCAAGACACTCCTTGGTTCCGATTCCCATACCCCGACTGGGGGAGGGCTCGGTATGCTGGCCATGGGAGCCGGTGGAATTGATGTTGCCGTTGCCATGGGCGGCGGAACCTTCTTTATGCAGTACCCGAAAGTTGTACAGCTCTACCTTGAAGGGACCCTGCGTCCATGGGTATCTGCGAAAGATGTGATTCTCCATGTACTCAGCATCTTTGGCACGAAGGGGAATGTGGGTACGGTTTTCGAGTACAGCGGTCCCGGGGTAGGGAATCTGCAGGTGCCTGATCGGGCAACAATTACCAACATGGGAGCCGAGTGCGGGGTTACCACCTCCATTTTCCCCAGTGACAGTAATACCAGGGCATTTCTCAAGGCCCAGGGCAGGGAGCATGAGTGGGTCGAACTTATCGCCGATGCTGAGGCACACTATGATCAGCGGGTTGTCATAGATCTCGGAAACATTGAGCCCCTGACGGCCATGCCCCATTCACCGGGGAATATTGCCACCATTGCCTCTCTGGAAGGAAAGCCGGTTAGTCAGGTACTGATTGGCTCCTGTACCAACTCATCCTACCGGGATCTGAGAACGGCAGCAGAGATACTTGAAGGCCGCACCGTTGCCCCCGGTGTGAGTCTGGGAATTGCTCCAGGGTCACGGGAAGTGATGCTTATGCTAGCCCATGAAGGGTATCTGGAAAAACTGATTGCATCAGGAGCAAGAATTCTGGAGAGTGCCTGCGGGTTCTGCATCGGTAACCATATGTCACCCGGGACCGATGCGGTATCCCTGCGGACAAATAACCGTAATTTCGAAGGACGATCAGGGACAAAGTCGGCCCAGGTATTCCTTGTCAGCCCGGAAGCGGCTGCGCATGCTGCCATAGCGGGAGAATTTGTTGACCTCATGCAGCTTGATCCGGCAGAATGCCCGGCATTTCCCATGCCATCGACATTCATACAGGATGATTCGATGTTTATCTTTCCTCCTGAGGATGCTTCTGATGTGGAGGTGGTTCGGGGCCCGAATGTTGGTGATCCCCCGGTCAATGTACCGATAGATGGGGACCTGCGGGGCCCGGCAGCCATAAAGGTCGGCGAGAAGATCACGACCGATCACATCATGCCTGCAGGCAGTCGACTGAAATACCGTTCGAACATACCTCTTTATTCACAGTTTGTCTTCGAACCGGTTGATCCTGATTTCCATCTGCGGGCATCTGAGAACCGTGATAATGGCCTCCACAATATCATAGTGGCAGAGAGCTCATACGGTCAGGGATCAAGCCGCGAACACGCCGCTCTCTGTCCTATGTACCTGGGAGTAAGAGCCGTGGTTGCCGTATCGATTGAACGCATCCATATGGCCAACCTCTTCAACTTCGGAATCATTCCCTTCACCTTTGCAGATTCTGCCGATTACGGGGCGATTGAAGCGGGCGATCTGCTTGTGATCCCGTCGGTATATGCAGCGCTTGACCGTGCCGCAGAAACCGGTGAACCGGTTATCATGCACAATGAGACGAGAAATCTTGACATTGCCCTGGTTGCACCATTCAGCAGCCGCCAGAGGGCGATTCTCAGGGCAGGCGGGCTGCTGGCCTATACGAAAGCCCGGTAGCAGCTGCAATGATGGCTGTTTTGGCTGGCAGGTGCGAGACGTTCCCCTCAGGGAGGAGAACGCTGTTACATGTTGGCTATGATTTCCTTGCCGAACTCCATGCAGGAGACCTTCTTCGCACCGTCCATCAGCCGGGCGAAATCGTAGGTGACCGTCTTTCTGGCTATTGCTCCCTGGATGCCCTTGATTATCAGGTCGGCTGCCTCAGTCCATCCCATGTAGCGGAACATCATCTCACCCGAGAGTATGACCGATGAGGGGTTTACCTTATCCTGGCCGGCATATTTCGGCGCAGTGCCGTGAGTGGCTTCAAAGAGCCCTATGCCGGTGGAATAGTTGATGTTCCCGCCCGGGGCAATCCCGATCCCGCCGACTTGGGCGGCCAGGGCATCGGAGATATAGTCCCCGTTGAGATTCAACGTTGCCACGACATCATATTCGGCCGGTCGGGTGAGTATCTGCTGGAGAAAGGCATCGGCAATGACATCCTTCACGATGATCTCCCTGCCGTTATCCAGTACGATTTTCTGCCAGGGACCACCATCCAGGTCGACGGCACCGAACTCTTCTCTGGCAAGTTCGTATCCCCAGTCGCGGAAACTGCCTTCAGTGTACTTCATGATATTGCCCTTGTGGACCAGGGTTACGCTGCTGCGGTCATTATCGATGGCATACTTGATTGCGGCCCTGACCAGGCGTTTTGTCCCATCAATGCTCACCGGCTTAATACCAAGGCCGGTGGTTTCCGGGAAGCGGATCTTCCCGAACTTCTCTGGGAAATGTTTCCTGAGAAACTGCAGGAGGGTTTCTGTCTCTTCCTCTCCCTGCCGGAACTCGATACCGGCGTAGATATCCTCGGTATTTTCCCGGAATATGACCATATCGATCAGTTCCGGTCGCTTCACGGGACTCGGGACGCCGGTAAAGTAGGTGACGGGTCGCAGGCAGACATAGAGATCCAGCAGTTGGCGAAGGGCAACATTGATTGACCTGATCCCGCCTCCAACCGGTGTTGTCAGTGGTCCCTTGATCCCGATATGATGATCCCGGAAGGCTTTTACTGTCTCATCCGGAAGCCAGCTGCCGGTTTTATCGAAGGATTTCTCCCCGGCCAGGACCTCCTTCCACGCGATGCGCCTGCTGCCGCCATAGGCTTTCAGTACTGCTGCATCAAGCACGTATTGTGAGGCCTTCCAGATATCGGGTCCGGTACCGTCACCTTCAATGAATGGGATTATCGGTTCATCGGGAACCTGCAGGGTACCGTTAGTAATGGTAATTCTTTCAGCCATGTATGCTTCCTCCAGTTGTATTCTTGCTGCCCGCTGACTATATCAGCTTTACTCGCGTTCGGCAATCGGTGGTACCTTGCGGGTCTGCGGCCCGGTATAGATCTGGCGCGGGCGGCCGATTTTCTTGTACTCATCATGGTTCCACTCCAGGTAATGGGCAATCCAGCCCGGCAACCGGCCGAGGGCAAACATGACCGTATACATATTTGTTGGTATTCCCATGGCCCGGAATATGATTCCGGTGTAGAAATCGACATTGGGATAGAGATTCCTCTCGATGAAATACTCATCTGTGAGGGCGATATCCTCAAGCTCTTCAGCCAGTTCAAGCAGAGGATCCCGTGTGCCCAGATCGGCAAGGACTTCGTCACACATCCTGCGGGCAATCTTCGCTCTCGGATCGTATGTCTTGTAGACTCTATGGCCGAAGCCCATCAGACGGAACGGGTCATCCTTGTCCTTTGCCCGTGCAATGATGTTCTTGATCGACTCCCCGCTGTCCCTGATACTCTCCAGCATCTCGATGACAGCCTGGTTGGCCCCGCCGTGACGCGGCCCCCAGAGGGCGCAGATACCTGCCGATACGGCGGCATAGAGGTTGGCATCAGAGCTTCCTATCAGCCGAACCGCAGTGGTCGAGCAGTTCTGCTCATGATCGGCATGCAGAATGAGCAGCTTATTCAAGGCCTTGGCATGGATGGGATTGGGAGTGTAATCGACTACGGGGGAACAGAACATCATATTGAGAAAGTTCTCACAGTATGAGTACGAGTAGTGCGGATTTACAAAATCCATTCCGATCATCTTCCGGTAGGTAAAGGCGGCAATGGTCCTGATCTTTGAAACCAGGCGGGTCACATTTAGATCCATATGGTTCTCGGGATCCTCTTCCAGGTCAATTTCGGGATAGAAGGACTGGAGAGAGACGGTCATTGCAGCAAGGATTGCCATTGGATGAGCAGTATCAGGGTAGCTTCTGAAGAAGTTGCGCATCTGTGGATGCAGCAGGGAGTGCTGGTTCAGCAGCTCGGCATACTTCTTTCTTTCGCTGTAATTGGGAAGATACCCGTGTACGAGCAGATAGGCCACTTCGATGAAGTCACAGTGCTCCACAAGATCTTCAATCGGATATCCCCGATAGAGCAGGATGCCGTTCTCCCCATCCAGGTAGGTGATGGAACTCTTGCAGGAGCCAGTATTCCCGAAGCCGGGATCATAGGTGATATAGCCGGTATCCTTGCGCAGAGCGGTTACATCGATGGCCCTGCAGCCCATATTGTCGGTGATTATCGGAACCTTGTGAATGGAATCTCCATTGACAAAAATTTCAGCATTTCCCATCGTAACCTCCAGATTAGTAAGATGATAAGTGACAGCAGTCTGTATGCCTGCAGTGAGTAATCCTATAAATATACAAGTTATACGCATAAATATACAGAACAGGGGGAAAATAATCAATATGGCCAGGCCGGAAGGATGGGAAGGCTATCACGAAACTGGCAGGATACCACCCCCGGAGAGCTGTTCCAAAGCAAGGATAAGTGCCTGTGTACCAGATTTCCCGTGACCTGAGGCCTTCAGGGCATGATAGAGCTGGTGAACCAGTGCAAGACCGGGCAGGGCGATATCCATGGCAGCGGCCTCTTCCAGGGCAATGGCCATGTCCTTGATGAAATGCTCGACAAAGAATCCGGGATTGAAGTTTCCCGCTGAGATCCGGGGTGCTAGATTGTCGAGCGACCAGCAGCCGGCAGCCCCGGAACTGATTGTCTTCAGCATTGTCTCAATACTGAGACCCGCCTTGTAGCCGTAGAGCATGGCTTCACACATGCCGATCATTGTGCCTGAAATGGTGATCTGGTTACACATTTTGGTGTGCTGGCCACTGCCGGCGGCCCCTTCATAGACGATGTTCTCTGCCCTGCTCATCAGTTTGAACAGGGGATAGATGTAATCGAAGGTCTCTTTATCGCCTCCGACCATGATAGCCAGACGGGCTTCCCGGGCACCGACATCTCCCCCGGATACCGGGGCATCCAGGGCCTGGCAGGAACTGCTCAGGGCCTGCTTACTGATCTGAATGGCAAGAGCGGGTCTGGTTGTTGTCATGTCGATAAAGACTTTGCCGGGCGATGCGGCCTTCAGAATTCCTGTTTCGCCGAAATAGACGTCCTCTACATCCTTCGGATAGCCGACTATGGTGAAGATAATATCTGCATTCCGGGTTACCTCGGCAGGAGTGTTACACCAGAGGGCTCCGTTGTCTAGCAGCGGCTGGGCCTTCTCTCTGGTACGGGTATACACGGCAACGGGATGGCCCTCATTCTGCAGGTGGGCACACATCCATCGTCCCATCACACCGGTTCCGATCCAGCCTATCCGTTTCCCCGTTATAGCTCTCTCTGCTGACATATCCATCTCCTTGTTGATTATGCTTACTATAGTTGAGCCAATTGCAAAATGTAACCAAGCATGTATCTTGGTAGCATATAAGGCAAT
>CAZSBC010000117.1:0-10100 GCA_964605195.1 uncultured Spirochaetales bacterium
GGGTGTTTTCCAGAACTGGTCTTTCAGCACTCTCCTCGGTGACTCCCAGGGTGCAGAGCAGGTGTTTCATGGCCTCCTGTCCCATCTTAATGTAGGGATGCCGCACTGTGGTGAGCGGAGGGTTTATTACCGAGGCCAGGAAGATATCATCAAACCCGACGATGGAGATGTCCTCGGGTATCCGCAGGCTGTTCCGTACGGCCCCCCGAATGAACCCGAGGGCCATGAGGTCACTAGCCGCAAACAGGGCTGTCGGTCGCTGTCGTTTCGGCAGTTTCAGCATGGAGGCAAAGGCCCGTTCGCCGCTTTCAAAGGTGAAGTCACCTTTGAAGATGATTGTTTCGTCGATGGGAAGTCCATGCTTCAGCAGGGTACTTTCATAGCCCTGCTGGCGGATCAGGCTGTTGTAGATATATTCCGACCCAGAGAGGTAGGCGATTCTCGTGTGTCCAAGTGATATGAGATGCTCTACACCCAGCTGCACACCGCGCTTCTGGTTGACATAGATCGTACCGAAGGTTGAAGCAGTGGAATACTTGTCAACAAGGACTATCGGAAGGCTCTGGGCGTACTTGGAGATTACACGGCTCGAAATCTTGGGGAGTACGAGAATTATGCCTTCGGCCATCCTTGAGAGGGCGGCCTCGATATGCTCCCGCTCAAGGGCTTCCTCCCAGTGGGCGCTGCTGAGGATAATATTGTACCCGTGCTGACGGGCAACTGTTTCGACGCCTTTCGTCAGGTCTCCGTAAAATGGGTTGGATATATCAGGTACTATTACCGAGATGAAGGAGCTCTTTTTGTTTATCAATCCCCTGGCCAGCAGGTTCGGTCTGTAGTTGAACTCTGCAATTACCTGCTCAATGGTCTCTCTGGTTTTAGTGGCTACATATCCCGAATTGTTGATAACCCGGGATACTGTCATCATTGAGACTCCAGCCCGCTCGGCAATATCCTTGATGGTCACATGCATGATGGTGTTGCTTCCTTGTCTCATTCAGTATCGAACAATCAATACTGAAGTAGTGTTATTCGCTGTTTTTACATGCGAACGCGCATTCCTACGGTAATCCTAACACTTAACAGAAATTTTTAAAAGATTTTTTCTTGACATACGGCAAATATATGTTATCGTTAACATGGATATTGAATGTTAACGATAACATATCACATCCGAAATATCATTAGGAGGGTTTTTATGAAAAAACTTATGTTGCTCTTTCTGGTTGGTTGCATGATGATTGGCAGTGTCTGGGCAAACAGTGAAGCAGAAACTGCAGGAGAGGGCGGGGTATCTGTGGGATACTCCCCGAAGTTCCTCAAGGATGATTTCCAGGTACTGCTGCTTGATGCCGTAAAGAACGGATTGAGTGAACGTGGCTGGGGACTGGCCGGGGCACCTGATGCCAACGGCGATGTCGCCAAGCAGGTATCGGACCTTGAGAACCTCATCGCAGTCGGGGCCAGTGCCCTGGTAATCGTACCCGTTGACGGGGCAGGAGTCGTACCTGCAATAAAACGGGCAAATGAGGCCGGTATCCCGGTATTCGCCATAGATGACGGACCTTCCGGAGGCGAAGTGGCCGCAACCGTGCGGGCTGATAACGTGGATGCCGGCGTACGCGGAGCAGAAGAGATGGTACGGCGCCTGAAAGAGCGTGATTCATGGCCGAACTGCACAGTGCTTGAGCTCCAGGGTGGACTGACCACCGTAAACGGTCTTGACCGGTCCAAGGGATTCTACAACACCATGCGGGAACTTGCTCCCAGCGTAAAAGTCATTCAGCGGCCAACCGAGTGGACAGCTGATATGGCAGCCGATGCCACCCAGAATGTCCTTACCCAGGTACCCGACCTGGACGGTATCTTCATGGCATCTGAGCTTATGGCGGCTGCGGTAAACGCACGGCTTGCCGAAGCCGGACGCAATGCACCGGTCGGAAATCCCGCTTCTGTCATCCGCGTTGCCATCGACGGTACCCCTGCCGGCCTGGAGCTGATTCGAGCAGGAGCCCTAGACGCTACCGTATCCCAGCCCCTGAGCGGCTATGCCAGCAAGACACTTGACCTGGTCCAGCTGGCCCTGGACGGCGGAGCCCTTGAAGTGGGTGAGTATGAGGACGGCCGTGTCATCATGACCCCGGTAGGGCCTCAGTATCAGCTGTATGCCACCCTGGTCACGGCCGACAATGTGGATGATCCCGGTCTCTGGGGAAATTTCTGATTTCAGCAGAGACATCGCAATGATATGTGCATAGACCGAAGGGAAGAAAATGTCAGATTCAGTCGTGGAGATGCGTAATATAAAGAAGACTTTCGGTCCAACGCAGGCGTTGAAAGGGGTGGACCTTACCGTGAGAAAGGGTGAGGTCCACGCCCTGCTTGGCAGGAACGGAGCCGGGAAGAGTACCCTGGTATCAGCCCTCAGTGGCTTCGTTCCCAGTGACAGTGGTACGATATGCGTTGGTGATCTGGAAATAGAGACAGGCAGGGGTGAGTATGCAGCACTGCTGCGGGCAAAGGTGGCCCACGTGCAGCAGACCCCCCGCATATTCGATCTGCTCACCGTGGCGGAGAATCTGTTCATCGATAACAGGAATGTGCAGAACCGCTGGGGATTCGTGAAGCAGGATGAGGTTATTCGTCAAGCCAGGAAGCTGACTTCGGAATGGAATATTCCAATCAATGTCAGAGACCTGGCCGGGACTCTCAGTGCCGAGTCAAGGCAGCTGCTGGAAATCGTGAAGGCCCTGGCGCGGGGAGTACCCATCATCATCCTGGATGAGCCGACTGCCGCATTGAGCAATGCGGAGAAGGAGATCCTCTACTCGCATGTCAAGAAGCTGAAGGAGAAGGAGGTCTCCTTCGTCTATATCTCACACCACCTGGAAGAGGTTTTTGACGTTGCCGATGTGGTGACGATCCTCAGGGACGGCGAGGTAGTCCTGAGCCGCGAACCGGTCGGGAACCTCGATATTCCCCGGATCGCGAATCTCATGGTGGGGGAGAAGGTCGTGCGGAGTACCCGCATCAACTATGCCTCGCAGGAGCATCCCGCTGTCCTGGAGCTGCAGGATATCAGGATACAATCTGCCAGTGACCAGCCAATCAGCTTTGATGTGAAACCGGGTGAGATCGTTGCCCTCGGGGGACCCGTCGGCTCGGGGAAAGAGGACCTGGGAATGATTATCGCCGGTCAGAAGCGACCCCATTCCGGTAGAGTCAAGACCCTTGATAACACCCTGCCCGGGTACGTGCCTTCCGACCGGCACCAGAGCGGGTATGTCGGCATGCTGACAATCAGGGAGAATATCGGGCTCGGAGGGCTCGATGTGATAACCAACGGCCTGGGGTTTGTCAAGGCAGATGATGAGGAGGAGCTCGTGGGGCAGCTGATACGATCCACCGACGTCATAGCCTCCTCTGCAGAGCAGGCCGTGATGCACCTCAGCGGGGGGAACCAGCAGAAGGTGGTGTTCGCACGGGCGTTATCCCGATCCCCGCAGGTGATGGTAGCCCTGAGCCCGACGAGAGGAGTAGATGTCGGCGCAAAGGAGCAGCTCTACAACCTGCTGCGCAAGCTGGCCCAGACGGGAATAGGTATTGTGGTTGTCTCCGATGAGCATGAGGAAATTGACCAGATTGCCAATCGGGTAATCATTGTCTTCGAGAACAGGATCGTAGCAACCCTTGAGGGCAATTATAAAGTTGAAGATCTAGTAGTGAAAATGGAGGGTGTTACATGAGCAGCGGAACAGTTGGTAATAAAGGGGTGGACAGCCTGCCGCTTCAGGCGAATGAGCTCAATGAGAGCTGGAAATCCAGGTTGTCAGCCTTCGGCACAGCATTTGTGAGCAAGGGGTACACCATGTACCCGGTGATCCTGCTGATGTTCATTATAGGGGCATTCTTTGCCCCGAGGTTTCTGACAACGGTAAATCTGCTGAATATCGCCGCGCAGATCGCCGTACTGGGCATTGTGACTATCGGACTGACCTTTATCCTTCTTATCGGGCGTCTCGATCTCTCTCTCGAGTCAACCGTGGGGTTTGCCCCCATGGTTGCGGCAATGCTCATGGCTAAATCCTCTGCCGGCGGTTTCGGCATTGAGCTCCCGGGGTGGGTGGGACTGCTCATCACCATGGGAATTGCAGCGTCAATAGGATTTCTCAACGGTTTCCTGATTGTGAAGGTGGGAGTCCATCCCTTTATTACCACGCTGGGAATGCTGGTGTTTCTCAGGGGAGGAATACTTGTGGTGTCGAACGGGCGGTCAATCTATTCCCCCCCTGATGTCTATACCTATATGGGTTCGACAAAATACTTCGGCATACCCCTCTCGGTACTGATCCTCATTGCCATAGCTGTCGTGATAGGTATCATCTGGCAGTACCACCGCTACGGCAGGGCCCTCTATGCAGTCGGCGGCAATGAGGAAGCTGCCAGGGCTGCCGGGATCAAGGTTGAGCGGATCATATTCTCAGCCTTCATCTTTGCAAGCCTGCTTGCCGGCATCGGCGGGATAATCCTGACCGGTAGGCTAGATTCTGTCGTCACCACCCAGGGTGACGGCCTGATCTTCGACTGCTTTGCGGCAGCGGTAATCGGAGGGGTGAGTCTTGGTGGAGGGAAGGGCACCATGGTCGGGGCCATGAGCGGAGTTATCCTCATAGGGGTGATCAACAATCTGCTTACCCTTGCCCAGGTCCCCTCGTTCTGGGTGCAGGCATCGACTGGGGCAATCATTATTGTGGCCGCAGTCCTTGCAGCGGTTGCTTCGCAGCAGTCGACAACGATCAAGACACGTACATAGAAAACAGGGAGAAACAGCATGGAAAGAAAATTGGAGAACAGAGTGGCCATCGTAACCGGCGGTGGTATGGGTATCGGCAAGGGGATCGTGAAGGAGCTTGCATCCTGCGGGGCGAAAGCCGTGATTGCGGATATCAACATTAACATGGCCCGGCAGACGGCGCAGGAAATCGTCTCAGCCGGCGGAGAGGCTGTTGCCCTCCATACCGATGTGACGGATCGTGAATCCACCATTGCCATGGCCCAGTTCGCGGTGGATACCTATGGCCATATCGATATCCTGGTAAACAATGCCGGAGCGGACATCAAGGGCAGTGTCTGGGAATTTGACGAGAAGGACTGGGACTTCCTGATGACCCTCAACCTCAAGGGAGTATTCCTCTCAACCCAGGCTGTTGTGAAGCATATGATGGTCCGCAGGTCGGGTCGCATCATCAACATGTCATCCATGGCCGGCAAGTCAGGTGAGCCGTTTACCGCCCCGTACTGCACCACCAAATTCGGCGTTATCGGCTTTACGCAGTCAATTGCCCTGGAACTCGGTGACCATAATATCACCGTAAATGCTGTATGCCCCGGAGCCGTGGAAACCGATCTGTTCAGGCGCGGCGTTACCGGATCGGCCAAGGCGAATAACCGCACCTATGAGGAGGAGCTGCAGGAGAAGTTCATACGGCTCACCCCCTTGGGAAGAATGACGACAATCGAGGATGTGGCAAAGGGAGTCGCCTTCTTTGCATCCGATGATGCCGCCTTCATTACGGGGACCAGCCTGAATGTATCCGGCGGAAGGGAGATGCACTAAGTGAAGATAGGAATGAATCAGGCTGTGATGTTTTCCGCCTCCACGGATGAATTTCTGGAGCTCTGCAGCCACTATGAGATCGGGAACGTGGAATTGCGGGTTCCCAAGCTGAAGGAGTGGCTCTATGCCAACACAGCCAGCAATGCTAGGAGCCGCCTGAAAGCGCTCAATATTGAGGTGGCAGCCGTGAACTCCCTTGATGATTTCGGCATGGTCCCCAAGGAGAACCTTCCGATACTGCGGAGTGAGGCTGATTTTGTAGGGAAGCTCTGCGAGGCGGTGGAGTGTCCGCTGGTCATTGCACCGGTGGGTCGCTGGGGTGGGACTCCAAATCTGTACACCGATGAGGTGATGCGGATTACCCTTGAGCGCCTTGAGCTGCTTACTGCAATACTGAGGCCCTATGGAGTCAAAGTCGGGGTTGAACCGATAGCCTTCCCTGAATTCACCATCAAGACCATCCAGGAGACCGACGAACTCTGCGCGTCAAGCGGCAACAGCGACAACGGGCTGGTGGTCGATTATTACAACCTCTTTCAGGGAGGCATGCAGCCGAAAGATTTCCATACCCTGATCTCCCCTGTCCATATCATCCACATCAATGATGCAGAGCTCTATCCGGCAGATTCACTGGATGTGGTCTCAACCAGGACCTTTCCTGGTGATGGTTCGATAGATGTGGTAGAATGGACGGCAGAGGCTGTCAGATCCGGATATCGGGGCGTCTTTTCCCTCGAGATCTTTCCCAAGGACCTTTGGGACCTGGATCCCAGGGTAGCCATGCACAAGACGGTACAGAAATTGAAACAGTTCACACGAGAAGTCGGTGTTGCGCTGGAGGAGAGAAGAGGAGTTAGAGATGAAGGCAGCTGTGTTTGAAGATATTGGGAAACTTGTACTGAAAGAGGTTGAGAAACCTGTCTTACGCAAAAGTACCGATGCCCTGATCCGGGTGAAGGGGGTAGGCATATGCGGAACAGATCTGCACATCCTCCAGGTTCCACCGGCCCATCCGGCAAAGAAGGGCAATATTCTCGGCCATGAATTCACCGGTGAGATAGTCGAGCTGGGTGAAGATGTGATGGGTTTTTCAGTGGGCGAGCAGGTGCTGATTGATCCCCATCCCGGCTGTGGGGTGTGTGATGAGTGCCGCCGCGGATATCCGGACAACTGCATTACCCTATACGCCAGCTGCGAGGAGGAGGGCCATCCGGACACCATCGGCATATTTTCACCCGGGGCCTACGCCTCCCATGTCATTGTGCCGCGGCAGTCGCTCTACAAGATAGATCCCAAAGTGCCCACAGAAATTGCCGCCCTAGCAGAGCCGCTGACCTGTGTGATCAATGCCATGGACAAACTGAAGGTTCAGCCGGGAGCTTTTGTCATCATACTCGGAGCCGGACCGATCGGCCTGTTATTCACCATGCTGATGAAGGCCAACGGCGCCTCAAAGATCATAGTATCGGAGACGGTGGAGTACCGGAGAAACGCTGCCCTCGAATGCGGTGCCGACCTGACGGTCGATCCCGGAACAGAAGATCTGAAAGAGGTGGTTGCCAGGGAGATGGGCAGCGGGGCCGATATCTGTGTGGAAGCTGTCGGACCACTGCTGCCCCAAGCAATCACCCTGGTCAGGGCTGGCGGCAAGGTGCTGCAATTCGGACACGATGAGACGGTGAACCCGGCAATACCTGTGGGAGAGATGCTGAAGAAGGAGGTCGAGATCTATGGCGCCTTTATAGGAAAGCAATCGTTCGAAAAGACCGTCAGGGTGATGGAAAGTGGTAAACTCCCGCTGGAAAAGGTAGTTTCCCACGTGATACCCCTGTCCGAGATACACAGGGGCATCGATATGCTTCGATGCGGCGAGGGTCTGAAAATCATTGTCACTCCCGATGAGAAGTGATGGGACAGCCCCTGGGTTTATCCCGTCACCGGCTGGACAGCTCCCATGTAACGATCTTTCCCGGGGCAATTGACTTTGTGCTTCCGCAGCAGGAGATCTCGAGGGGCGGGAAAGGAGTGCAATCGGAACTCTTCTGACCGGCAGACCTTACTGTGAAGTGCTCTGCGGTTACCTCAATCTCAACAGGATGGTTGCTGAGCACCACTCTGGTCCGTACCTTCTTCCACTGGGTTGGCAGCTTCGGGTTGAAGGATACCAGTGCTGAGAGACGGGACATGCCCAGGAAGCCGAAGAGCACTATCTGCCAGGCAAGGCCGCAGGCTGCCGTGTGGATACCTCCTATGAAGGTCCCCCCACTGGTGGGCGGATGCGTATTGCCCAGATCAACCAGCAGTGACTGCATCATCTTCTCCAGGGCCTCCTCAGTCCTTCCCAGCCGGGCTGCTATCATCGCATAGGTTCCCTTGCTCAACGATGATCTGTGCTGGGTGCGCGGGTTGTAGTAGTCATAGTTGGCCTCAATTACCGCAACCGGATAATCGTGCAGGACGAAGAGCTGGATCACGTCGGCCTGCTTGATTACTTGGGTTTCGAAGGCAACACCGTTGGGCCAGCCCCAGTACTCCTCGGTATTGATCAGCCGGGCAGCCGCCTCCTCCGGCGTGATATCCTCAAGGTCGAAGTACCCGTCAAACTGTTCAAGCAGGAGAGTAGTACTGTCAGGCTGTGATATGTAGAGCTTGTCTGCCATTGCCTGCCAGATCCCGACCTCCTCGTCGGTGATACCGAGTTTCGCGAGCAGTGACGCAACGCCATGGGTATCTTCCTGCTGCAGCTTCCGGTGCAGCAGCACAGCTTTTTCCAGCGTGAACCTTGCCTGCACATTGGTAAAGAGGTTGTTGTCGGCATTTTCGTGGTACTCATCGGGTCCAAGGACACGCAGGATCTCGTAACGGTCCCTGGCAGTGTTGTAGTGTATGCGGGAGTAGAGAAAGTGGGCTATGTCGAAGATCATCTCCGCTCCCATGCCGGTCATGAACCCCCAGTCCCCGGTCGCCGCGTAGTACCACCAGACAGCATAGGCAATGTCGGGGCTGATATGAATCTGCCAGTCATTGAAATGGTTGCGGATCTTTCTGCCGCTGAGCACATCGATGAAGAAGTAGGAGGGACAGAGTTCTTCCCCGGTATCACCACTGACCCAGGGGTAGAATGCCCCCATATACCCGAGGTCCGCAGCCTTTTTCCGGGCTCCGTCTAGCGTATTGTAGCGGTAGGTGAGGATGCTCCGGGCAATATCAGGCCTAGTGTAGATGTACATCGGCAGATTGTAAATCTCCTGGTCCCAGAAAGCAGCTCCCTGGTACCCCTGGCAAGAGAGTCCCCGTGCTCCGATGGGGAGATGATCGGTGTGCGCCGGGGTTGCTATGATATTGTGATACGTTGAGTAGCGGATCAGCCCGCTGCTTGGGTCATCCGCTTCAATGCCGATATCGACATCTTCCCATATCGTATCCCAAATCTTCCTGTGCCGGCTGTAACACTCTGCATACCCCTGTTCTGCGGCACTCCTGATCGACTGCAGGGCCATGGACTCCGGGTCATGACAATCATTGCCGGTGTAGATGGCCATGATGGTGGCAACCTCCACCGGAGTGTGCGGTTCCAGGGATATTTCACATGCTTTCAGGAATCTGTTATCTGCATGCTCGGCTGAACTGCGGTGTTCCGGGGAGAACCGTTCCATACCGATCACTGTCGAGGCGATGACAACTGGAAGCTGCTTCTCCAGTGTCTCAGCCCTCGCAATAAGGATATGGTCAACCGTTTCAATGGCTTCGTTCCAGATGATATGCCTTCCGTTGAGACTCCAGATATTTCCGTCAATCCCCGATCTCAGCAGAATGGGGCAGTGGCTCTCTGCCGTGATCCGCAATTTCTGCATCACGATATGCAAATCATCATAACTTGCAAACCGCTCCCAGGAGAGAGTGATTGCCGCATGCTCCCCGAGCTCGGATTGGAAGGCCCCATATGTCAATCCGTACCTGAAGTTCAGCCCATGCTGCACGATGGTACTGTCGGCCTGCAGCTGTGTTACCGGTTTCCCACTGGCACTGACTGCGGCGTAAAGGCCGTTTGGTACGGTACAGAGTTCCTTCCATATACCGTCGGCATTGTCATAGGTATCTGAAACCACACAGGCGCTGTATTCATCGGCTCCCCAGTCAGGTGCAGTCCCGCGGAAGCCCAGGTACCCGTTACCGGTCATCAGGATATTCCCGTAGTAAAAGGGATTGTCTCTCTGGTACGGACTGGTGCCTGTCACGTTCCAATCATCACTAAACATCCATGCATTCATCCCCATCTCTCCTTCCATGCATGCACAATTCGTTATACAGTGTGCAGCTAGCGTGAACGGCAGAAAAATATTGCTGTCATTAACATATATAATGCACACATGTGCATCAATACTATAGTAACACTATTCTGACGATATTTTCAATAAACTTTTTTAAATATATATTATAAAGAGAGATGAAAAATTTCACAAAGAAGTGTTGACTTGTGGCT
>CAZSBC010000118.1:0-9956 GCA_964605195.1 uncultured Spirochaetales bacterium
AGCCGGAGATAAAATCATGTATGACAAGTACGCCGGCACAAATGTAAAGGTGGACGGAGCCGACCATCTGCTGCTCCGGATGTCTGATATACTGGCAGTAATTGAATAATCATACTCCTGCAGGAAGTGTAAACGGTGTGGAAATACATTCCTCACCGTTTTTTTTGCGCCTACGTATAGAGAAAATCCTCAAAAAGCTCAATCAGCCTCTCACTTGCAGATATATGCAGCACTGATTCCGGCAGAGCCTGAATCAGTATTCTGCCGTAGAATTTGGTGAGTATTCGTGAATCCAGGATAAAAACACCACCTCTGTCCAGATCGTTTCGTAGCAGCCTTCCGAGCCCCTGCTTGAGCTTGAGAGCAGTATCGGGAATGGCAATGGTCATGAAAGGATTTCCCCCCCGCTGTTCAACGGCATCGTAACGGGCTCTGGTAACCGGATGTGTCGGAACCTTGAACGGCAGCCGGGTAATGATTACTGAACGCAGTGAGTTGCCGGGGATATCGACACCCTCCCAGAAAGAGTCGGTAGCAAGCAGGATGCTCGCACTCTCCTGTCTGAACCTGCTGAGCAGCCGCACCCTGTCCATCTGTCCCTGATAGAGCAGTGGAATCGTCTCCGGCAACTCATCCTGCAGGTGCTCAAGCACCTGCTGCAGCATGCGGTAGGAGGTGAAGAGAATCAGCGTCCCGCCCTCACTAGCCAGTACCAGCCGCTCCACCATTTCCGTCATAGCAATAATGTATGCAGAATCGCTCTCAGCAGCTCCGAACTGGGGAGGAGACGGTACATCACTCGGGATTCCGAGGAACAGGTGCTTTTTGAAATTGAACGGCGAAGAGAGCACCAACCGCCGGTAACGATCCTTGTATGATTCGTCGATCCCAACCGATTGCTCGAAATACCTGAAGTCCTCACCGACTGAGAGCGTGGCCGATGTGAAAATAATTGCCTGCTTGCGGTCTATGAGCTGTTCCCGCATGGAATCGGCCGTTGAGAGGGGGGTGGCATGCAGATACGTCGCAGCCTGCGTGGAGGTTCCCATACGCTCCAGCCAGAAAATTGTTTCATTGATCTCCTTTAGGGCTGTGAACTCCTTGATAAGCCGAGATGCTTTTCTCAGTTTTGTCCCGATAAAACGGGCTGACTGGATATAGTCGAGGGAGTGTTCATCTTCCCGGCACTGTTCAAGACATTTCCGAAGTTCGGTATCCAGAGTGAGCAGAGAGCCGTCAATGTTGCCGAGAACTATGCGGAATTGCTCATATCTGCTCTCCTGCTCCAGGTATTTTGTATCAATCAGCAACTGAGATCCCTGTTTCAGTAGCAGCAATGCCTGCTGCTCCATTGCAAGCAGCTCTTGCTGCAGTTTCGCTGAATGAGTCCTGATATGCTGGATACAGCTCTTCATGTCAGGATGGAACGCACTGAGCTCTGTGAGCACCCCAAAGGATTGACGACCCCGATAGTGGACCAGATCATACAGCAGCCGCTCAACGGTCATCCGGTCAATTGATGTCGTGAAGTAACTCGTTGCATTCTTCTCAAGGTTGTGGGCTTCGTCAATGATGAGATAGTCATACGGCGGGAGAATTGCCTGCTGCTCATCGGCAATCTGCTCACTCTCACGCATGATGATATCGGCAAAGAGCAGATGCTGATTCACTATGATCAGCTGCGAATCGGCAGCCACCTTGCGGGCTTTCAGCACGAAGCAGCTGTGCCGATGGGCGCACTGATACTTCAGGCAGGAGTCTGCCTCCGAGCAGATATCCTGTCTGATCCCGGTTGGAATCGGTTTGCTGAATTCGGAGAGCATCCCTGTCTCGGTTTCAGTCACCCACTTTCTGATATCTGAGAGCAGCCGATCGCTGTCATCAGTCAGCTCCTTCTGGCTCTTCATCGTCTGGTACTGCAGCTTGCGAAGACAGATATAGTTTGTACGCCCCTTGAGAATGGCTGCAGACACAGAAACTCCGAGTATCTTGCAGAGCAGGGGTATCTCACGGTCAAATATCTGGTGCTGCAGATGGATTGTCGACGTTGCCATGACAATCCGTGCTTCAGGTTGTTCCCGGCAGAGCAGGATTGACGGTATAAGGTAGGCAAACGTCTTTCCCGTGCCCGTTCCGGCTTCAACGGCAAGAAGCTCACCGACCTGCAGCGCTGTATGTATATTCTCAGCCATCTGCAGCTGCGAGGGACGCGGCAGGAAGTGCGTGAGGGCCAGATCAAGCAGGCCACCCGGTCCGAGAATATCAGTGAGTTCATGTTCTGGATTCAATATGATATTCCTGTATTTTTCTGTGGAGCGTCTTGCGTCCGATTCCGAGAATCTCTGCTGCCCTCGATTTATTCCCGTTGCAGAAGTTCAGCGTGGCAGTGATGAACTCCTTCTCGGCATCGGCCATGGAACGACCGAGGGTAAGAGCCACCTGGTTATCGACAGAACCCATTGACACTGCAGGAGGAAGATCATCGAGTCCAATGACGCGATTCTTGGTGAGCACTACCGAACTCTCGATACAGTTGCGCAGTTCACGAATATTTCCCGGCCAAGAGTAGTTGTAGAGGGCTGCCCGTGCCTTTGCACTGAAGCCCTCTATTGACTTACCGTTCTCCTCATTGAACTCTTTCAAAAAGGCAGCGGAGAGAATGGGAATATCCTCCTTCCGCTCACGCAACGGCGGCACCTCGATTTTCACGACATTGAGGCGATAGTAGAGATCTTCACGAAAATTCCCGCTGTGAATCTCTTCCTGAAGATCCCGGTTTGTGGCTGTTATAATTCTGGTATCAACCTGGATTGTCTGCTCGCCACCTACCCGTTCAAACTGCTTCTCCTGCAGTACCCTCAGTATCTTTATCTGGACCTGAGCATTGATTTCACCGATTTCGTCCAGAAAGATAGTACCCCGGTCGGCCAGTTCGAACCGGCCCTTCTTCTGGGATACAGCTCCGGTAAAGGCCCCCTTTTCATGCCCGAAAAGCTCACTCTCAAGCAGCGATTCACTCAGGGCAGCACAATGGACCTTCACATAGGATTCCTTGTTGCGGCTTGAGAGTTCATGTACTGCATCAGCCACAAGTTCCTTGCCTACTCCGCTCTCTCCTGTGATAAGCACCGATGCCTTGGTCTGCGCAACCTGCTCGATAATCTCCATGACCTTGCGCATCTTGGAACTCTTGCCGATGATACCGTCAAACTTCTGCTTCTTTCTGAGCTTCTCAATCTCCTGGAGCAACTGGGTGTTCTCTAGCTGCAGTTTCTTGCTGGACAGGGCCCGTTTCACCAGCAGTCCGAGGCGATCCAGGTTTACCGGCTTGGTGAGAAAATCAAAGGCACCGTCCCGCATCGCATCCACAGCCGACTCAATAGTCCCGTGGCCGGTAAGAATGATAACCGGCAGCGTCGGGTAGGCTGCCGTTACCTTCAGCAGCAGCTCGGAGCCCGACATGCGCGGCATCTTCAGATCCGAGATTATCAGATCAACATGCTCTCTCTGCACAACATCCCAGGCCTCCGCGCCATCTTCAGCAAAGAGGACTGCATACCCCTCCATGGAAAGAGATTTCCCAAGTCCGGATCTGATATTTTTCTCATCATCCACTATCAGAATTGCAAATCCCATCAATGATCTCCTTCCCAGGCAATCAGGCCCCGTTCACTCTGCGGTAACGGCAGTGCTATGGTAAAGAGCGTACCTTCGCCCTCTTTTGAATCTAGCGTTATCTCACCACCATGTTCTCTGATGATCTTGTACACGACAGTAAGCCCGAGCCCGGATCCGAAATCCTTGGTGGTAAAATATGGTTCAAAAATCTTGGCCATATTCTCCTCTGAGATACCGACTCCGTTGTCACGGATCTGTATCAGGACCTGGTCATCCTTGCGGGTGGTTGAAATCTCCAGTTTTCCACCATCGGGCATGGCGGCAATGGCATTTTTGATGATATTCAGCAGCACCTGCTTCATGTACTTGATATCAATCTCGAGTTTCGGAACCGCTTTCGAGAAGTTCATGGCTACCTCTACCCCATGCTCTTCGAGTTCATACTTTATGAAATCGATCAGATCCTCGGCCAGCTTATTGATATCCTCACGCTTCAGGCGGGTATCCATCGGACGGACAGCAAAGAGGAAATCTACCACGATGCTGTTGAGACGCTCTATCTCCTCATCTATGATCTCCAGATACTCCTCAGCCCCCTCCTTGTCTATGCAGCCGGTCTGCTTGAGCTCTTTGCGCATCAACTGAATATGAATCCCTATCGAGGCGAGAGGATTCTTGATTTCATGGGCAACCCCTGCAGCGAGGGTGGTGAGCGAAGCGAGGTTTTCGGCCCTCCTGAACTGCGCCTCACGCTGCTTCTTCTCCGTAATATCGCGCACAATGATTATGCTGCCGTCTATCTTACGCTCCTTGACATAGGGCAGGATGGTTAGGGCAAGCACATACGACTGGCTGCCGATATCCATATAGCACTCTTCGTCATGGATCTTTCCCCCGCTGTGGACCTGCTTCTCGATAAACTCAGCCATATCCTGGTCCCCGATCACTGCCCAGACAAGTTTGTCCGCCACATCACCCTTCTGCATCCTCAGAAGCCTGCCGGCAACCTTGTTACGCAACCTGATCCGATACTCCCTGTCGGTCACAACAACACCGTCATCCATGGAATCGAGTACCGTTTCAAGCTGCTCATTCTCATCGGTAAGCAGTGTGATCAGTTTAACGATATGCTCACGATCAAGTTTATCCAGCTTACCTATGGCCTTTTTGACAAATTTTCTCATAGTCGATAATCCCGAATGGTATAGAACAGTGCCTCCAGAGCCAGAGAGACATTCTGATTCACCTGCGAAACTTTCCGGTAGGCTGTCCGTATCTGCTCAAACACAAACTTAGCCTTTCTCCGTTGCAGAGTTGATTCAGCAACCTCCAACTCAATAATGTTTAATAACTCTTCTACGAATTCCCTGAAAAGGCTGTTTTTATTGATCCTCTGAATATCAGCCTGCAGGGTTGCATAGGCCACCTCGCGCCGTTGAAGGGCAGCGGAGATGAAGCGTTCGGCATCATCACGCAGCTCTCTGCAGTTCACCCCCGAATTACTGAGAAACAGCGTCTTCAGCGAATCATAGTCATCCGGATGCTTCCTGAAGACCTCGGATATTACCTGCCCCTCCTCCTCCCACTCTCTCGGCAGCAACTGGTACTTTCGTACCCGTGAAAGGATTGTCTTGGGTAACATCCCCGGGAATTCTGATATCAGGAAGAACCAGGTATTTCCGGGCGGCTCCTCAAGCAGCTTGAGCAGTGCGTTTTTTGTCGATTCGGTAAAGAACTCCACCCCCTCAATGATGACTACCGTACGCTGGTCCCCGGGTTTCGTCTGCAGCCAGTTCCCAAGATACCTGATCTGCGCAATAGGAATATTCTGTGATTTCACCGTGTCCTGCAGCTGTTCGGATCGTTTGATGATCTGTTCAATATCCCTGGAGCAGCCGGCAGCGGCCCAATTGAGCTGTAGCAGCAGTTCATCTATCTCATATGCCAGCCTGGCACTCTGTTTCTGCCCCTTCGAGTTCTCATCATCCCCGGACATCAGAAACCTGTTGAGCAGTTTCCTGACCTGGAGTATAAACAGCTGCATACTGGAGTCATCCGGATAGTGTACTGCCACATCGGCTGCCGTACGGATCTCCTGAATCATGGTACGGGTAAGCAGCATTACAACATACGGCTGGCTGCTTCCGGCAAACTTACTGCAGCTCTCACAGCTGCAGTTCTCACTTCCCGATAGCTGACACATCACCTTCCTTGCCGTCTCCAGGGCTGTAGTCAACCTTCCGGAATAACGTGATCCGGAGAAAAGCAGCGCTCCCGGAAGCTGGCCGGACTGAACTGCGGCATCTATTCGTCTGCGAACTTCATACTGTCCATACACGGTAAAAGCCAAATTACAACGTCTCCTCAATCAGTTCAATGCCATACGGGGCAATGAATTCCAGATTGGTTACCACCCAACTCTCGACAAAATAGGGTTCAAGGTCAATCATGGTCTGCAGACGCAGCAGGAACACAATGAAGGATACGATTATTGCTCCCTCAATCACACCGAAAACGAACCCGAGCATATTATCGAGAAAGGCCAGATGCAGCCCTTCAAGAATTCCCCTGATAGCATTCGCAACCAGACGGGTTATGATATATCCAGCCACGAAGAGGGTGACAAAAGCCACCACATTGCTCCATGTTCCCAGCGCGAACCGTTCGTCTATAACCGGAGCAAGGGTCGCACTGAACATCAGGGCCACCAGAAAACCGACCAGGATACCGGCCTTTGACATGAACTCCTTCACAAATCCGCGGAACATTGCCCGCAGCGCTGCAATGAGCAGGATTACCAGCGCGATAATATCCATAATCTCAAGACTCATCCTCTACCCCCAATGACTTCAAGAATGACTTCTGCCGACAATCTGTCGGCATCACGATTGCATAATGACCGGGCTTGCTCTGCCATACTCTGCAGGCGCTCCTGACTGCCGATCACCCTCAGTATAGCATTTTTCAGGCTTTCTGCATCCACTTTATTTTCATCCAGAGCCATTGCAGCCCCGTGTTCAGCAAAGAGCATTGCATTACGCTCCTGATCACCCCTGCTGCCGTTTTCCCGACTCTTTGGAAGGATAATCATCGGTTTCCCGCAAACCGCACACTCCCACAACGCCCCTGCACCGCCACGCGTGACTACCAGGTTGGCTAGGGCCAGCAGGTCAGGATACGCTTCATCAACAAAACTGAAAGCAGCATAGTTGGTGTGCGTATGTCCCGGCTCATCATCTCCGGTGATGTGGATGACGAACATCTGGGTACAGAGTTCGGGCAGATGAGGAGCTATCAGCTCATTGAGTCTCCTTGCGCCCTTGCTACCTCCTACCACCAGCAGTACCGGGAGCTGCTCTGTTTCGGGAAAACCGCAGAACAGCTTTCCAGCAATCCTGTCTCCCCGGTCAATTCCCGACCGAATAGGATTTCCGGTCACCGACAGCTTGTGACGATACTTTTCCGCATAAGACTTCGCTGATTCCTCATAGGGAATGAGGATCCTCTTTGCTGCGTTTGCACAGAGCCGGGTGGTAAGGGCGGGATCGGTATCTGAATCGTGAATGATTACTGGGATACCCAGTATCCTGGCGGCAAACACAGGCGGAACTGAGACATACCCTCCCTTTGAGAAGAGCAGTACGGGCCGGTACTTCCTGAGAATGAGGAGAGACTGAAACAGGGCAGCTGCTATGCGAATGATATCAAGCAGGTTCTTCAGGGACCGGTACCTGCGTAGCTTACCCGAGAGAATCGGTACCGTTTCGATACCGGCCGCATTGATCAGTTTCTGTTCGCTCAGAGAATGAGTGGAGAGCCATATGACGGCAAGCTCTCGCCCCGCCTCTGAAGCAGCCATTGCCTGAAGTAGCCTGGCAACTGCAATACCTGGGATGATGTGGCCACCGCTTCCCCCGCCGGTGAACATTACTGTCTGCTTTCGTGAAACCTCTCTGGCAACCATATCGGGTAATTATCACGAAATCAGCAGAAATTGTCCACTCATTGCAGGAACAGCCTTTTGGAAATGTCTCAGGATTTACATGAGCTTTTCATAGTGGTTTAACACAATTTTAACATTCACCCACCATATTGGGGCCAGCTGATTCAAACAGCAATATTTCTTAGGAGCTAAGGATGAAACGAATTTGTACAATCATGATCATTGGCCTTACAGCAGCAGGTATGCTGTTTGCTGGCGGCGCAAAAGAGACCCAGGCTGAGCCTACAGGGTTTGAATGGATTCTTGAGGGCACGGTTAACGGACTTCCCGAAGTCAATCCCCTTGAAGTGACCGGAGATATCATCACCGCCGGAAGTTCTACCGTCTTCCCGCTCTCGGAGAGAATGGCTGAAAGATTCGAGGAAGAGGGGTATGGCTATAACATCACTATCGACAGCATCGGGTCGGGTGCCGGTTTCGAGCGCTTTACCGTAGCCGGGGAGACCGATATCTCCAATGCCAGCCGCCCCATCAAGGATTCAGAACGGGAACAGGCAGCCGAGATCGGACGCGATCCGATAGAGTTCCGTGTCGGGACAGATGCCCTGGCTGTGACAGTCAGCAAGGCGAACAGCTTCCTGACAGATGTAACCATGGAAGAGCTTGCAGCAATATTCTCGCATGCCCAGAGCTGGAGTGAAGTGCGTACAGATTGGCCGGATGAGCCCATCCTGCGTTTCATACCCGGAACCGATTCAGGAACCTTCGACTACTTTGTTGAAGAGGTCTTCGACAAGGATACTGCTGCAATACTGTCAGCAGACAACCTGCAGCTCTCCGAAGATGACAACATCCTCGTACAGGGCATTGAAGGCTCTCCCTATGCAATCGGCTTCTTCGGATATGCCTACTATCAGGAGAACCGTGAGGAACTGAACATCCTGATGATCGACGGAGTTGCCGCAACCCAGGATAATGTGGACAACGCAACCTACCCTCTCGCACGTCCGCTGTATGTATACTCAGATGCAGATATCATGCGGAACAAACCGCAAGTTGCTGCTTTCCTCGCCTACTACCTCGCCTATGTGGATGAAGAGATCGTGGATGTAGGATACTTCCCTGCCCCTGCCGCTGCCCTTGAGCAGTCACGGAATAACTGGCTTGCTGCTATGGAGGGAGCCTATTAATGCAGCGCTGCTACAATGAACAAGTGGCGCATAGTACGGGATCGATATGTATCGATCCCGTTTGCATGCAGGTCATTACAGGAAAATAGAGATATGAAAAAACGAGATTCAGCTGCAGGTATCAGTTCCACAATTCAAAAAAGAGCACGATTCGGTGATGTGGCTATCCATGCCCTGCTGATGTTGAGTGCCTTTCTGTCGGTGGCCGTTACCCTAGGGATTGTGGTTATCCTGGTCAATGAGTCCATCCTCTTCTTCGGAGAAGAGGATGTCAGGCTGATTGATTTCATCACCAAAAGAGAGTGGCAGCCTATGATTGGTAATTTTGGGCTGCTTCCGCTGCTAAACTCGACAGTTATGACCAGCACCATAGCTGTGCTCACCGCAGTTCCGATCGGTATTGCCGTTGCGATCTACCTCAGTGAATTTGCAACAAGGAAAACGAGAAGTATCCTGAAACCGATCCTTGAGGTGCTGGCCGGCATCCCAACGGTTGTGTACGGTTATTTTGCCATCACCTTCATGACTCCTTTCCTGCGCCTCATCTTCGGGGAGGGCATTGTTGAAATATATAACACGGCATCAGCCGGTATCGTTATCGGGATACTGATTCTCCCGCTGATCACGTCCATGGCTGAAGATGCCCTGAACGCTGTCCCGGTCAGCCTGCGTGAAGCGGCCTACGGACTGGGAGCTACCAAAATGGAGACCTCGGTACGGGTCGTACTCCCGGCAGCCTTTTCGGGACTGGCTGCTGCCTTCATCGTGGGGCTTTCCCGGGCAATCGGTGAGACGATGATCGTCGCCCTTGCCGCCGGTGCAGGCCCGAACTTCACCCTGAACCCCTTCAAGGCCGCTGAGACCATTACCGGTTATATAGTACGTATCAGCGGTGGTGATGTGGGCTACAATACTGTCGACTACAACTCGATATTCGCACTCGGTCTGGTACTGTTTATCATCACGCTGATACTCAACATGATCAGCCGACGTATCGTTGAGAAATACCGGGAGGTGTACGATTGATGCCAAATATCAGTGCAGAACTTACAGCCGATAACTTTACTCACAACCGGAACAGAAAAAACAGACAGATAGGAAAGCTTCTCTTCGTATCTACCCTCATATCAGTCATAATTCTCTGCATCCTGTTGATAACCATCATCAATAACGCTTTCGGCCCTGTTGCCCTGGAGAATGAAGTG
>CAZSBC010000119.1:0-9906 GCA_964605195.1 uncultured Spirochaetales bacterium
TGTAACACCAATTAACCGCAGCATATCATTCAGGAGGCCATACTTGCCATTGAGCAGCCAGCGCCAGATCAAGGCTACAGCTACCCAGGATGAGATAACGGGAATATAGAGCATAATCTTATAGAATCTCTTGGCAAAGAACTCTTTAGCGAGAATCATAGCTTCAGCTAAGGAGGTTACCAGGATAAGGGGAATATATAGTCCCATATAATAGAGTACATGGCTGTACTGCTCCAATAGATCCTGGGACTTGAAATATTTCATGAAGTTATCAATGCCCACAAACTCAATTGCTGCTACCGGTTTAAGCGGATCATAATCAAGAAAGCTGATAGCAAGGGAACTTAATATGGGAATAAGAAAGAAGATCACCAATCCCACTACCGATGGGAGAAGGAATACTACTACAGCTCTTCTTTTCTGAGCAGGATTACCAATATACATCTGCTGTTATCTCCTAAAATGATATTCCCAGTCGTTCCATGAGAACTATGGCTGCAACACCCCGCACCCATAACTCTGCTTCATAGGCGATGATATCTATCTCTATCTCTCTACCGAGGGAATAGACACTGTTTTGCTGCAAACTCTTCTTTATTGACGGCAGCATATACTCTGCATAGGAACTTCCCTCCCCTCCAAGTATGATTACTTCAGGGTCCAGGATATTTATCATGTTGCTTAAGGCTTGACCAAGCAGAGAACCTGCTTCACTGAATAGTGATAATACTGATGCATCACCAGAGGCTGCCAACCGTATAAGCTCAGTAATAGAAAGCTCTCTACCAAATAACGACTTTGCAGACGTCTCTAATGCAGGGGTTGATACATAGGCTTCCAGGCAGCCGTTCTCCCCACAACTGCAGAGACGGGACTCTTCATGGATGAAGAACTTGGTCAGTCCGAACTCCCCAGCTGCATGATGCACTCCCTTATGGATCTGGTTGTTGATTATAATCCCTGCACCAATACCTTGCCCCAGTGTTATGCAGAGATAATTTGAGTGCTCTTTCCCTATGCCGAAGAAGTTCTCGCCAACGGCAAAGGTGGTAACATCGTTTTCCAGGAATACTGGGATATTGAACTCAGATTCTACCATTGAAGCCAATGGCAGATCTTTCCAGGGAAGTACAGAGCTTTCCAGCAATACCCCGGTCGAATAATCTATTCTCCCCCCCATCCCAAGTCCTATACCAATAACACTGCATGTATCAAAGGAGAGTAACTCCCTGATAACAGCGATCAAGACAACTAAGCAACTCTCAACAGAAGATGTAACGGTATACGGTCTGTCTACGGAGTAGATAACACTGCCGGTTAAATCAACCAAGGCTCCACTGACTGAGTCAATGTTTATCTTAACACCAATGGCATTCCCAGCTGAGTAGTTTACATCCAGCAATATAGGTTTCCGGCCTATCTTTACGTCCCCCTTCTCCAGTTCAACTACCAGCTCCTGCTTTAACAGCTCTTCTGCAAAGGAGGTTATTGTAGATTTAGATGTATTGAGTTGTCTTGCTATCTCTGCTCTGGACATGGGTCCTTCTGAAATGAGCAGATCCAGTACTCTGCTCATATTCATCTGTTTCACTTTATCAAGGTCGATGGTTTTCACACATGCTCCTATAGTTCGTTCGTTGTACGAACTAATAGTAAAACAGAAAACCATCCCTGTCAATGATGAAGTCTAAAAGTTTTTCCATCACAGCAGTATTGCCGTAATTTCAGCACTCTGCTCATGAATGCCCACTGCCAGGAGTATGCACTGCACCCTTTAGCTACATGCAGTTGGGGTTACTGTGACAGATATGATTGTCCACGCTCATACCTCTTGATAAGCTCAACGGTGAACCATAAGGTAAGCCAAACACACTCCTCACCTGATTCCCCCTCCGTGCTAATGCAGATGATAGAATTACAACTTTGGCACCGCGCATACGAAGCAGAGGAGCATCGTCTGAGACGCCTCCGTGCCGATACCATTGATTGGATACTCGACAGGTCTCATTGCTCGGCTCTTCTCAAGCAGCCAGCGGACGATCTGCAAGGCAATATCTTGCACCCCTTCTCCTGCAGCTCAAGCATGTTCTTGTTTCAGCCAGCTTTCCAGCATGATCAGCCTACCGGTAGGGGTGCAGTTTCTCAGCTCTTGTATATGCACTGCCGTACAGGATAACTACCCCAACCGCTTGCAATGATGAAGTGGCAATCCATACAGTATCATATTCCGGACACTGCTGTTGTCACTCCTCCAGCACCTCAGATACAGTGCTTATGTCCCAAAAATAGGACTGCAGGGGAGCATACAGAGGATAAATCGCATTTTAATGTACTTTTAAGCACTATCTCTATTGTGCAATTGAGTAATTGCCCCCATAATTGATAGAGAAAAAATTAAGGAGGTTCTGTATGAGGAACAAAATTATTGTGCTGGCACTACTGGTACTCTTTACCACTGCCATGCTGTTTGCTGCCGGCCAGGAAGATGCTGCCCCGGCTGCTTCAGCTGATGATGATAAGATGGGTGGTGTTCTGGTATTCGGACGCTCGGGAGATTCTGTCGGGCTGGATCCTGCCCGTGAGACTGACGGGGAGTCCTTCTATGCCACCACGGCTGTCTTCGATACGCTCGTGGAGTTCAAGCCGGGTGAGACGGCTGTGAAACCTGCCCTGGCGACAAGCTGGGATGTATCCGAAGATGGACTGGTCTACACATTCAAACTGCGCGAGGGTGTGAAATTCCATGACGGTACGGACTTCAATGCCGACGCCGTTGTCTTCTCCTTTGAACGGCAGTTCGTTGAAGATCACCCCTACGGTGATCTTGGTCCCTGGAAGTACTGGGGCTATATGGATATGGACAATATCCTCGAGTCGGTAGAGGCTGTGGATGACCTGACGGTCAAATTCACCCTGCAGAAGGTTGAAGCACCTTTCATCTCCAACCTGGCCATGGACTTTGCCGCAATCGTCTCCCCGACGGCTATGGAGAAGTACGGCGAGGACTTCAAGAACAATCCCGTTGGAACGGGCGCCTTCAAGTTTGTCAGCTGGATCAAGGACGACAGCATCGTATTCGAAAGAAACGAGGATTACTGGGACGGTCCGGTCTACCTGGACAGGCTGATCCTCAAGGTCATTCCCGATGCAACTGCCCGCTGGCTGGCTCTGCAGAAGGGCGAAGTTGACCTGATCGACTTCCCTTCAACCGAAGATATTCCGGCAATGCGCGCTACCGAGGGAATCCAGCTGATCCAGCAGGCCGGCCTCAATGTTGGCTACCTTGCCCTGAATACCGAGAAGAAACCCTATGACAGCAAGCTTGTCCGCCAGGCGATGAACTATGCCATTGACCGCCAGGAGATCATTGACGGTGTCTACGGCGAAGCCGGACAGGTTGCCAAGAATCCCATTCCCCCGACGATGTGGTCCTACAACGATGATATCGAGCCCTACCCCTACGATCCCGATAAGGCTATGGAGCTGATGGCTGAAGCAGGGTATCCTGACGGCTTTGACACGGAGCTCTGGGCTATGCCGGTTTCACGTCCCTACAACCCCAATGCCCGCAAGATCGCCGAGATCATGCAGGCGCAGCTGGCCAAGGTCAATGTGAATGCCGAGATCATCTCCTATGAGTGGGGCACCTACCTGGACAAGGCCGACTACGGCGAGCACCAGGCTGCCATGCTGGGGTGGACCGGTGATAACGGGGATCCTGACAACTTCCTCTGGCTGCTGCTCTCCGAACCGGCTGCGATTCCCCCGGCAGGTAATATAGCCTTCTGGAAGAATGCCGAGTTCACGGCCCTCTGTGCCGAGGCAAAGAGCACTGCCGACCAGGAAGTGCGTACCGAACTCTATCGGGAAGCCCAGGAGATTTTCCACGAGGAGGCTCCCTGGGTAACCATTGCCCACTCGGTCGTTACGGTTCCTGCCAAGGATTCTGTACAGGATTTTGTACTCTATCCTACCGGCAAGCGTGTGTTCAAGCACGTTTGGATCAAGGACTGATTTCTGTTGCCAATTTCTACCGGCCCCGCTGCGGGGCCGGTTTCTTTTTTTTGATGCACATGCAGCTGCTGTGTCGGTAATCCTGATACGTCAGCTGTACCAATTTCTCCCCTGATATGCTACAGTGGGGGATACCCATTTATGTGTGTCGAGGAGCCTTTATGCTGAAATATATTATTAAGCGTCTGCTGCTGCTCATTCCCACTCTCTTCGGGGTCATCACGCTGGTCTTCTTCATGATAGCCCTATCCCCAGGCGATCCTGCCCGGGTGATGCTAGGAGAGCGGGCCAGTGCGGAGCAGCTTGAGGAGCTGCGCAGTGAGCTTGGTCTGGACAAGCCGCTGATCCAGCAGTACGGTCTCTATCTGATGCGGGTGGTCCAGCTTGACCTGGGCAAGTCCATTGCCAGCGGGCAGCGTATCACCGATGAGATCGGGGAGCGTTTTCCGGCCACCATTGAGCTGGCTCTCTGGGCCACTGTCTTTGCGGCAACGCTCGGGATTATTCTGGGGGTCACTTCGGCACGGAGGCGCAACTCCTGGGTGGACTACACCACGATGGGTGGTGCACTGGTGGGGGTCTCAATGCCGGTCTTCTGGCTGGCTCTGGTACTTATCATGCTCTTTTCGGTGCAGCTGGATCTGCTGCCGACGGGGGGCAGGATAAATATCAGGTACTACTTCACCCCTATTACCAACTACTATGTCATTGACGGGCTTATCATACTGTTCCGTGAGGGGGATCCGAAGTTTGTCCTTTCGGCCTTGAAGCATCTGATTTTGCCCACGATTGCCCTGGGTACCATTCCCCTGGCCATCATTGCCCGTACTACCCGCAGCAGTATGCTCGAGGTGCTGCAGCAGGATTATGTGAAGACAGCCCGTTCGGCTGGGATCAAGGAGAAGCGGGTGATTTACCGCTATGCGCTGCGCAATGCGCTACTGCCGATTATCACGGTGATAGGGCTGCAGTTCGGGCTGCTGCTCTCCGGTGCTATTCTCACCGAGACGATCTTCTCCTGGCCGGGTATCGGTAAGTGGATCTATGTGGCTATCGGGGCCCGCGACTATCCTGCGGTGCAGGGTGGGATCATCTTTGTCTCGACGTTCTTTGTGCTGATCAATCTGGCGGTCGACATTCTCTATACCGTCATCAATCCCAAAGTACGGCTGCAGTAGGGAGGGGTCGATGAATATGGAAAAAACTGATGTGAAACAGCGTGTGAGTGAGCTTCCCCGGGAACCGGGACCCTGGGCTGAATCGTGGTACAACCTGAAGAAGAACAAGGGGGCGATGACTGGGCTGGGTATTATTGTGCTCTTTGTGCTGATTGCGATCTTTGCTCCGCTGATTGCGCCGCATGATCCGCTGGTGCAGGTGATGGAGCTGCGCAAGACTCCGCCGTTTACCAACGGCTATATCTTTGGAACTGATGACCTGGGCCGTGATATGCTCTCGCGGATTATCTACGGTTCCCGTATCTCTATGACGATCGGGGTGGTATCGGTCGGTATTTCGCTGGTCTTCGGGCTGGCTATCGGGGTGATATCAGGGTACTACGGGGGCTGGTTCGACCGTATCGTGATGCGCTTAATCGATATCATGCTGGCCTTCCCCTATATTCTCCTGACAATTGTCATTGTGGCGATCTTGGGTCCTTCCCTGACCAATGCGATGGTGGCGATCGGGATCTCCCAGATTCCGAAGTATGCCCGGGTAGTACGGGCTTCTGTGCTGGCGGAGAAGGAGAGTGACTATGTGCTTGCCGAGCGGGCTCTCGGTACTTCGCATGCCGAGCTGATGTTCCGCACGATTCTGCCGAACTGTCTCTCTGCCACGATCGTGCAGGCAACACTGGGTATCGGGGAGGCTATCCTGAGTTCTGCGGGGCTGTCGTTCCTGGGTCTCGGTGCCCAGCCGCCCACGCCTGAGTGGGGGCTGATGATTGCCAGCTCAAAGGAGTTCATCACCAATGCCTGGTGGATTGTCACCCTTCCCGGACTTGCCATTCTATTAGCTGTTCTGGGATTCAACCTGCTTGGTGATGGTCTCCGTGATATCCTTGATCCGCGTATGAGGAACTGAATATGAACAATACTACTACTGCCAAAGGTCGCGAGGTTCTGCTTGAGATGCGGAATATCAATGTCTCGTTCTATGTTCAGCGGGGGGTTGTGAAGGCGGTGCGGGATCTCTCTCTGAAGATTCACCGTGGTGAGACGCTTACCCTTGTTGGGGAGTCGGGCTGCGGGAAGAGTGTGACGGCACATACGATCAATCAGCTCATTCCGATGCCTCCGGGTCGCATAGAGAGCGGTTCGGTTATATTCCGTGGGCGGGAGCTGCTGGGGCTTAAGAAGAGTGAGATTGAGGCGCTTCGTGGTACGCAGATTTCTATGATTTTCCAGGAGCCGATGACGGCGCTTAATCCGGTCTTCACGGTGGGTTCCCAGATTGCCGATGTCTTCATGACGCATCAGCATATGAAGAAAGAGGAGGCCTGGGAGCGGGCTGTGAAGCTGCTTGACCTGGTGAAGATTCCTGCTCCGGAGGAGCGAGCCAAGAGTTATCCGCACCAGCTTTCTGGGGGTATGCGGCAGCGGGCGATGATTGCTATGGCTATGGCTTCCCCTGATCCGGGACTGATGATTGCTGATGAACCGACTACGGCCCTTGATGTGACGATTCAGGCGCAGATCCTTGAGCTGCTCAACGAACTGAAGCACAAGATTGACATGTCCCTGCTGCTGATCACCCATGATATGGGGGTGGTGGCTGAGATGGCTGACCGGGTGGTGGTGATGTATGCCGGGAGGAAGGTCGAGGAGGCCGATGTCTTCCAGATATTCGATGAACCCCGTCACCCCTATACGCTTGGATTGCTCAACTCACTCCCCTCCAATCCCAAGTACAAGGGTGCTGAGAGGCTTGAGGCTATCAGCGGAACGGTACCGGAACTTATCTCGCTGGGGGAGAGTTGCCCGTTCGCAAACCGCTGCAGGTATGCCGACAGTGTGTGTAAGCGGGAGTTTCCTTCCGAGACTGATCTTGGTAACGGGCACAGTGTCTGGTGCCACCATTTTGATTCTGTAGGGGAGCATGAAGATGGCTGATCCAACGAAGAGTATACATGCTAATAGCAGTCGGTTACTGACGGTCTCGAACTTGAAGAAGTACTTCTCGGTGGTCTCGCAGGGGGCAAAGCAGGAGAAGCACCTGGTGAAAGCTGTGGACGATGTGAGTTTCACCATTGATGAGGGTGAGATTCTTGGGGTTGTCGGGGAGTCGGGTTGTGGTAAGTCGACGCTGGGTAAGACGGTGCTGCGTCTGCACGATAAGAGTGCGGGTGAAGTCTTTTTCAGGGATGAGGATCTCTATGCCCGGAGTCACACTGAGATGAAGGCTATGACTCAGCATATGCAGATGATTTTCCAGGATCCCTACTCATCGCTGAATCCCCGCAAGAAGGTGGGGAGTATCATTGGTCAGCCGCTGAGGATTCACGGTCGCGGTTCAAAGAGAGAGATTGAGGAGCGGGTTGAGGAGTTGCTTGATGAGGTTGGTCTTGCTTCGCGCTACCGCAACCGCTATCCCCATCAGTTCTCCGGCGGACAGCGTCAGCGGGTGGGTATTGCCCGCGCCCTTGCCCTGGATCCGGAGTTCATTGTCTGTGACGAGGCGGTGAGTGCACTGGATGTATCTGTCCAGGCGCAGATTCTCAATCTGCTGTTGGATCTGCAGGTGAAACACCGGTTCACCTATATGTTCATTGCCCACGATCTGGCTGTGGTTGAGTTCATCTCAAGCAGGATTGTGGTGATGTATCTGGGAAGGATTGTGGAGATGGCAAAGAAAGAGGAGCTGATGAGGCATCCGCTGCATCCCTACACGCAGGCGCTCTTCAAGGCCTTCCCGATCACCAATCCGAGAGAGCGCAACAATGAACCGAAGGCTGTCATGGGAGATGTCCCCTCACCGATCAATCCCCCCTCAGGCTGCCACTTCCATCCCCGCTGCAGGTATGCGGTGGACAAGTGCAGGGGCGAATACCCGCCCATGCGTGAAATGGGCAGCGGCCACTCGGTGGCCTGCTGGGTGGTGTGAAGTCAGTATCTGCCGATCTCTTTAGCCTGCTCTGCCTCAAAGCAGAACAGCAGGGCATATACAGAATAGCAGGAGTGGGGTTGACAGTTTCTACCCCAAACAAGGTGGCATTGTGGAAAAGGGATATGTTCGATCCGGGGATGCGGTGACCCGCCAGGGCAAGTCCGTTCTATGCATCTCTCTTTTCATCCGCTCCCTGATTGCCTGCCTCGCTATCCTTGCTTCGGTGGAGATGCTTATGGCCAACGATCTGAACCCGGGGGTCTATACTGAGGAGATGCCCGAAAGCCCAAGACAGATCATACCGGCAGCCACTTCCCGTGCCGCCTTTGTCGGCACTGCCCTGCTGGGGCCCCCCGGGAAGGCGGTCCTGGTAAGCAGCTTTGGCGAGTACTGCAGCATCTACGGTGCGATCTGTTCGCCAGAGGATGCCATGGGGCTTGCTGTCATGCACTACTTCCTCAATGGAGGAAGATCTGCCTATATCTGTCGGCTGGCAGGTGCAGATTCTGTTGAGCCGGATGCCGATGCATACAGAGCGTTCTACGAAACCGTCTTGAGCAGCATCCCGGATGTCAGCATGATCATCCTGCCTGGTATCCACTGGTCGCAGCATGGCAGCGGCAACGCAGTCATCGAGGCTACGATCGCTCACTGCGAGCTGATGGGAGATCGAATGGTTATCATAGACCTCTCCCCTACTGTCCGGCTTGATCGGGGGATAGCGCTGCAGGAGTTGAACCTGTCATCCTCACCATATGCTGCCCTCTATTACCCATGGATAACTGTTGCCAATCCAGTAGATGGGGCTGCCGGTCAGGCAGTATCTGTTGCCCCCTCTGCCTTCGCTGCCGGTATCTGGTCCAGAATTGCTAGAGAGCGCGGGGTCTGGAAAGCTCCGGCTGGCTTGGATGCCAGCCTGATCGGGGCTGCCGGTCTGCAATACGAAATAAACAGGGATGAGCAGGGGCGGTACAATCTGATGGGAATAAACTGCATCAGAGAACTCCCGGAAGCGGGTTGTGTTATCTGGGGGGCCCGTTCCCTAGCCCCAGATCATCCGGTGGGGCGATTCATCCCGGTAATGCGTACGGCTATCATGATCAGGAAGAGCATCATCGAAGGCACACAGTGGGCTGTATTTGAACCCAACAACTCAGGTCTTTGGAGTGCCCTTCGAAACAGTGCTGAGTCGTTTATGACAGGCCTCTTCCGTGAGGGGGCCTTCCAGGGAAGCAAACCTTCAGAGGCGTTCTTTGTCCAATGTGGTCTCTACGTTACCATGACGCAGGAAGATATCGATGCGGGCGAGGTGGTGATAATTGTCGGCTTTGCCCCGGCGAGACCGGCTGAGTTCGTTACCCTGCAAATACGGCATACGGTGCCTACTGAAGCGGGATCAGGCAATGACTGAAGTATAGCTGGCACTCATATGGCACCCCTTGGCAGCGGTGCGTAGCTTGATAGCTGTTTTCACCGGTTCAACTGCAATCCCCAGGGTACGAGCAATGTCCTGACTGGTGTCACAAGTGCTGCATACTTGCCTTCGATGGATATCCGGCTGCTGATATAGACACTGTCATAACATAAGGGGACATGTCACCAGTATGTGTGCTGCTTCATATCATCTAAGTCTGCTAAGCTGGCAGTAATTGTCATTCATGCAGGGTTACCCCGTGTATCCGGAGGTTGGCATGCAGTTGAAGCAGGAAGATATCCCACGGAGAGAAACTACTGACCGCTACTCATCCCTGGAAGAAAAGATAAACATCTATTCACACGGGTTCG
>CAZSBC010000120.1:0-9886 GCA_964605195.1 uncultured Spirochaetales bacterium
CAGTATTCGGGTATAGCCCCCGTTGCGTTCGGAAAACATCGGTGCTATCTCAGTGAAAAGTTTGTTGACAATCTCCTTGTCCTGGATATCTTTGGCAATGATTCTGCGGTTGTGCACGGAGTCAATCTTGGCTCGGGTAATCATCTTCTCGGCAACTTTGCGTACTTCCTTGGCTTTGGCCTTGGTTGTCTCTATCCGTTCGTATCTCAGCAGTGATGTCGCCATATTCCGTAATAAAGCCTTTCTGTGACTCTGTTTCCTGTCAAGTCTGTTAAAGCCAATCTTATGCCTCATTATCTTCTTCCTTATTGCCTGGTCTTCTGATTGAAGTCTTGAGAACACTGTAATCCGTCATACCGAGACTCAGGTTCCACTCCTTCAGTTTCTCTTTAATCTCAGAGAGTGATTTCTTGCCGAAGTTGCGTGTCTTGGCAATCTCCTCTTCAGTACGCTTCGTCAGGTCACCAATTGTCCTGATATTTGCATTCTTCAGGCAGTTGCTCGAACGTACCGAGAGTTCAAGCTCCTCAACAGGGGTGTTGAGAATCTTCTTCACATTCTCTTCTTCCTCGTCTATTTCATCATTACTGTTGATGATACTTTCATCAAAGTTTATGAAGATGGTGAAATGGTCCTTTGCAACCTTGGCAGCTTCGGCCAGGGCATTTTCCGGTGCAATGGTTCCGTCGGTATAGACCTCGAGAATCAGTTTGTCGTAATCATTTCTCTGCCCGACCCTGGTATTCTCGATTGCATATTTCACCCTGGTAACCGGGGAAAATACGGCATCTATGGGGATAATACCGATTTCATCGATATACTTCTCGTTCACTTCCGCCGGGACATACCCTCGGTTAAGATCAATCTGCACTTCCATGTCGATATTGGCGTTCTTCATCATGGTGAAGATAACCAGATCCTCATTGATGACCTCAATATTGTCCTTGGCAAAATCACTGCCGGTTACGGCACGTTCACCACGGCACTCGATCAGCAGGGTTTTGCTTTCAACATCTTCAGGCATCCTGAATTTCAGTTTTTTCAGCCGGCTGATGATGTCGGAAGTGTCTTCAACTACTTCCGGCAGCGCCTCAAACTCACTCGATATGAGGTGTGGATTGCCCTCGGTATCATAGCTGGTGAATTTTACGGCTGAAATTGCATACCCCTGGATCGAAGAGAGCAGGACTCGTCGCAGAGTATTACCGATCGTTGTACCGAATCCCCGTTCAAAGGGGTAGGCGACAAACTTACCGTAGTCTGCTCCGACTGAGCTGTGTTCAAAGGTAATCCCTTTCGGCTTCTTAAATCCTTTCAACAGATTCTTTCTTGCCATGATTTCTCCTATCTTGAATAGAGCTCAACGATCAGCTGTTCGTTAATTGCAGCCAATTCGGTAACTTCGCTTCTCCTCGGAACTGCAAGGAATTTTCCCGACATAGCATCCGGGTCAAGTTCAATCCAGGGAACAACTCCTGATTTCGAGAACTCTTTGAGACTCTCCTTGATACTTACCATTTTCCGTGACTTCTCGACAATGCTGATCACATCACCCTCTTTGACACGATATGATGCGATGGTAACCCGTTTCCCGTTGACCATCACGTGTCCGTGCGATACAAGCTGGCGGGCCTGGTTCCTGGAAGTCGCAAACCGCAACCGGTAGACAACATTGTCCAGTCTTCTCTCCAGCAGCATGATCAGATTCTCACCGGTCTTCCCGGCCATCTTCTCCGCCTGGCTGAAGGTGATCTTGAACTGCTTCTCAAGCATGCAGTATATCTTTCTCAGTTTCTGCTTCTCACGAAGCTGGATACCGTAATCACTCATCTTCTGTGACCGGGCTTTCGGGTTCTTCCCCGGTTTACCGGCCTTTTTAGCTATCGGGCACTTTGCCGTATGGCAGCGTTCGCCCTTGAGAAACAGTTTGGTATTTTCAGCTCTGCATGTTCTGCATTTCGGTCCTATATATCTGGCCATAGTTTATCTCTCCACTCCCCTTAGACTCTTCGGCTCTTTCTCGGGCGGCATCCGTTATGAGGAATCGGCGTGATATCGCGAATACTTTTCACGTTGAGTCCCAATGCTCCAAGTGAGCGGATAGCCGATTCCCGGCCTACTCCTGGTCCCTTGACAAAGACGTGCACTTCCCGGAGTCCGAAATCCATAGCCTTCTTGGCTGCAGTCTCAGCGGTAGTCTGTGCCGCAAACGGAGTTGATTTCTTGGCTCCGCGGAAGCCGAGTCCACCGGCACTTGCCCAGGAAACGGTATTCCCGTTCAGGTCAGTGATGGTTACAATTGTATTATTGAATGTAGCCTGAATATACACCTTAGCTTCATAAACGGTCTTCTTAGTTTTTCTTTTAACCTTCGCCACTGTCTAACTCCTCTTACTTCTTCTTCCCGGCAACAGTTTTCTTCTTCCCTTTACGTGTTCGGGCATTTGTTTTTGTACGCTGTCCGCGCACGGGAAGGCCTCTCCGGTGACGAAGACCCCTGTAACAGCCGATATCCATCAGCCGTTTGATATCAAGAGCCGTCTGTGTTCTCAGCCGCCCCTCGACAGTATAATCGTTATCGAGCATCCGTCGAAGCTCATTCACTTCCTCAGCTGATAAGTCATTCATTAATCTATCAGGATCGATTCCTGCTTGGTTACAAATCTTAACTGCCGATGTTCTTCCAATTCCGTAGATATAGGTCAAGGAAATTTTAGCTGCCTTGTTTGGAAGGTCAACTCCTGCAATTCTTGCCATGTATCAAGGCCTCCTACCTCTGTCTCTGTTTATGCTTCTTGTTTTCGCAGATGATCCGAACGACTCCGTTCCTGCGGATCACCTTACATTTATCACATATCGGTTTTACACTTGCTCTGACTTTCATCTTACACCTCTTACAAGTTCCTTGATTTCAGCTTCCCTTTCTTCACCAGTCCGTCATGGTGGTGCATCTTCAGATGCCCTTCAATCTGCGACATGGTGTCAAGATCAACTCCAACCATAATCAGCAGAGAGGTACCGCCAAGGATCATTGCAACTGATGACGGGAAGTTGAACAACTTCTGTACAAGCGTCGGAATCAGTGCAATGAATGCCAGAAACAGTGATCCGGGAAATACAATCCGGTTCAGTACTCTTCTCAGATAATCCTCAATCTTGTCGGAACGGATACCGGGTATCGATCCGCCATTCTCCCTGATCTGCCTGGAAATCTCCGTCGGGTTCAGGCTGACCTGGGTATAGAAAAATGCAAACACTATGATCAGCAGGGTGTAGATGATCAGATAGGGGATACCCTGCGGCCTGAGCCAGTTTGCAAAACGGGCCAGCCAGTTGATCTGTGGTCCGAGCGATGTGGCAATCTGCAGTGGGAATGAAAGCAGCGTTGATGCCAGAATTACCGGTATTACCCCCGAAGGGTTGATCTTGAAGGGAATATAGGTACTCTGGGCACCGTACATCTTTCTGCCGACGACCCGCTTGGCATAGTGCACGGGAATCTTCCGCTGTCCCTGCTGCTCGTAGATAACGAGGGCAACGACAATCAGGAACATCGCCATGACTATGATAACAACTACCGGGTTCAGCAGCCCGTTCTGGACATATTCCACCAACGTGATCACCGCATTCGGGATACGGGCGACGATACCGGCAAAGATCAGCAGCGATATGCCGTTTCCCACACCTCGCTGGGTTATCTGCTCCCCGATCCACACCATGGCCATGGTTCCAGTAGTAACGGTTATCATTGCTATGATGGTATAGGGCAGCAGGTCAATCGCAATCGCGTCCGGAATTGACCGGGCATACACGGTAACGACATAGGATTGCAGCAGCGCCAGCACGATCGTTCCATAGCGGGTATACTTCTGGATCTTCTTTCTCCCGCCGTCCTCCTCGGCAAGCCGCTTGAGGGAGGGAAAGACGATCATCAGCAGCTGCATGATGATCTGTGTCGAGATATACGGCATGATTCCAAGCATGAACACCGAGAAGTTCTTGAATGCCCCTCCGGCAAAAAAATCTAGGTATTCAGTCAACCCGATCGCCGATGTCGCATCCTGGGAATTGAAATAGAGTCGGAGCGCATGGACATTGATACCGGGGATAGGGATGGTTGCGCCGAGCCTGAATATTATCAGCATCAGGGCAGTGAATCCTATCCGCTTTCGCAGGTCTTTAATCTTGAATACATCTACTAAGGAGTTAGCCATTGGTTCCTTCTTTGTTTATAGTATCTCGCCGCCAGCTGCCGTTATCTTTTCAGCCGCACTTCCTGATAATTTCAGGCCCTGAATCTTTACCTTCTTGTCGATCTCCCCGTCAGCCAGGATCTTCACCTGGACATTCTTGCCCTTAACGATCCGTTTCTCCTTGAGGGTTTCGATGCTGACCGTATCACCATCACTGAAGTTCTCGGAAATCACTGAAACGGCAATCGGTTTATAGATAACTTTAAACGGGTAATTGGAGAAACCCTTACGGGCTACACGCCGGTACAGCGGCATCTGGCCACCCTCGAATCCGGGGCGTACACCACCACCTGACCGGGATTTCTGCCCATCATGTCCCCTTCCTGCGGAACGGCCTTTGGACCCGTAGCCCCTGCCGACAATAGTCTTCTTCTTATTGGCGCCTGCCGGTGCCTTGATCTGTCCCATCCTATTCTATCTCCTCGACTTTCACAAGATGTGCAACAGTGTTGATCATTCCCTGGATAACCGGGGTCAACTCTCTCTCCACTGAGCTTCCAATTTTACCGAGCCCGAGGGCTTTGACCGTAGCTCGCTGGTTGGGTTTCGAACGTATGAGGCTGCGAACCAGTTCGATCCTGACACTTTTCACTATCTTCTTTGCCATTTCCTAACCCCACATCTCTTTGATCGCTTTTCCTCTGTTGGCTGCCAGCTCCTTAGCATCAAAGAGGTTCTCAAGTCCATCAAATACGGCTTTCACAATATTGATGGTATTCTTTGAACCGAGTGACTTGCTGAGGATGTCATGTACACCACAGGCATCCATGACGGCACGTACCGGACCACCGGCGATAACGCCCGTTCCCGGTGCAGCCGGTTTGAGCAGCACGCTGGCACTCTTGAACTTGCCGGTAATCTCATGCGGCAAGGTGGTATTCTTGATAGGAACCTGGATCATGCTGTTCTTTGCTTTCTCGATACTTTTCCTAATTGCTTCAGCCACATCATTTGCCTTGCCGAAACCGTATCCGACTCTACCGTTCTGGTCACCGACCACTACGAGTGCTGAAAAGGAGAATCGACGTCCACCCTTCACTACCTTGGCTACTCTGTTCAATTTGATCAGTTTCTCAACAAACTCCTGATCCGATCTTTGATCATTGCTTCTTTCCACCATATCCCCCTAGATCTTGATCCCGGCCTTTCTTGCTCCATCAGCAATACTCTTTACGATCCCATGGAACACGTATCCGTTTCTGTCGAACACTACTGTTTCAACCTGCTTCTCCTTGAGACGCTGGCCGATGGCAGTGCCGATCTTCTCCGCGTTCTCAACACTGTTCCTGAGATCCTTGAACTCTCCCTCTACCGTGCTTGCACTGGCTAGGGTCGCACCGTTCACATCATCAATCACCTGAACGTACATATGCTTGTTGCTGCGAAAAACACTCATTCTAGGTCTCTCGGGGGTGCCGCTGATGCGTTTGCGGATATGCACTTTCCTCTTGAGTCTTTTCCTTCGTTTATCAGTCAATCGTTTCATTGTTACACTACCCCGTTATGCGCCGGTCTTACCGATCTTTCTCTTGATCGTCTCGTTCTCATACTTGACACCTTTACCCTTATACGGCTCCGGGGGTCTGAGAGAACGGATCTCTGCAGCAGTCTGTCCGACCCTCTGCTTGTTGATCCCCGTTACGACAATCTTGTTCTGACCCTCACAGGCAATCGTAATATCTTCACTGATCATGTATTCAATCTGATTTGAGAATCCAAGATTCAGATAGAGGATATCACCCTTCACCTCAGCACGATACCCGACTCCGCTGATCAGCAGAGCTTTCGAGTAACCGGCCGAGACACCGACAACCATATTCTGAAGCAGCTGGCGGTACAGTCCATGATATCCGCGGGCCTGCTTTGAATCTCCGACACGATTAACGGTCACCTCTTCCGCAGTGACAGCAAAGGTAACCTGGGGCTTGAAGTCCTGCACCAGTTTTCCCTTCGGTCCCTCAACGGTAAGCATGCCGTCAGCTACTGCAACCGTTACCCCTTTAGGCAGTTTGACCGGTAATTTCCCTATTCGTGACATATGCTCACCACCTTACCATACTGAACAGATCAGCTCGCCGCCAACCATCTTCTCTACTGCTTTCTTGCCGGAGATAACCCCGGAAGAAGTAGAAACAATCACCACACCGTATCCGTTGAAGATCCTCGGTATCTTCTGATACCCGGTATATACCCGCCTTCCGGGCTTGGAGATCTTCTCAAGACCATGAATGATTGGATTCTGCTTATCATCATACTTCAGGAAAATACGGGTATAATTGATACCGTTCTTCGTAACTTTCTTGAAATTCTTTATATACCCTTCGTTCTTAAGAATCTTGACGATCTGCAACTTAAGATTCGAAGTTTTAACATCGACCTTCTCATGTTTAGCCTCACTGGCATTTCTCACTTTGGTCAGCATATCTGCAACAGGATCACTTATAGCCATTTCTCACTCCTACCAGCTTGATTTGGTGACGCCAGGAATTTTACCTTCACTAGCAAGTTTTCGAAAGCAGACTCGGCACATCTCGAACTTTCTCATATATCCCCGCGGCCGTCCGCAGACTCTGCACCGGTTGACTCTTCTGGTACTGTACTTCGGCTCTCTCTGTGCCTTAATAATCATTGACTTCTTTGCCATCAATCCACTCCCAACTATTTGCTGAAAGGCATTCCAAGCTTCTTGAGAAGCGCGAATCCCTCTTCATCTGTCTTTGCCGATGTAACGATAGTCACATTCAGTCCGCTAATCCGTTCGATCTTATCGTAATCAATCTCAGGAAAAATGATCTGTTCCTGGATTCCCAGCGAGTAGTTGCCTTGCCCGTCAAAAGCATTGGGGTTAACTCCCTTGAAGTCCTTTACACGGGGAAGGGCAACGTTGATAAGTCTGTCAAGGAACTCCCACATCTTCTCACCGCGAAGGGTGACTACGGTACCGATCTCGTAGCCCTGACGCAGCTTGAAGTTGGCAATTGACTTGCGTGCCTTGGTCTTCACAGCATGCTGCCCGGTAATCTGCTCCAGCTCCTTGACTGCCGATTCAAGCAGTTTCTTGTTCTGGATGGCTTCACCTACACCGGCGCTTACCGAAACCTTCTCGATGCCGGGAATCTGCATCGGAGTCTTGTACCCGAAATCCTTGAACAGTTCAGGAGCTATTTCGTCAGAGTATCTCTTCTTAAGATTTGGAATATACTGAGCCATTAGATCTCATCTCCTGTTTTCTTTGCAATGCGCACTTTCTTGCCATTCTTGAAGGCATACCCAATTCTTGAAGTCGAACCATCTTTCGCCACAATGGCCACATTTGAAATATGCAAAGGTGCTTCGATCTCAATAATTCCGCCCTTGTCCTGCTGACTCTTCTTCCGTACAGCCTTTCTGACAATATTAAGGCCCTGAACAATCACGCGGTCGTTCTTCTGGTCAATCTTGAGGACCTTGCCGGTCTTTCCCTTGTCCTTACCGGCTATGACCTTGACCACATCATTCTTCTTCAGTCTGATCTTCTTCATCCTAATCTCCCTACAACACTTCCGGCGCAAGCGAAACGATCTTCATGAAGCCGCTTTCACGCAGTTCGCGGGCAACGGGCCCGAATATACGTTTCCCTCGGGGGTTATTGTTGGCATCGATAATAACGCAGGCATTATCATCGAACCTGATATATGTACCGTCAGGTCTGCGATACTCTTTCTTCGTTCGTACAATTACGGCCTTCTGAACGGTTCCCTTGCCGACCTGTCCGTTGGGAAGCGCATCCTTCACAGCAACTACGATAATATCGCCGACGCCTGCAAGCATTCTCTTACTGCCGCCGAGTACCTTTATACACTGAACACGTTTTGCACCGCTGTTGTCGGCTACATGTAAATACGTCTGCATCTGAATCATAATGCAACTCCTTCCGCCTTATTTTGCACGCTCAACGACCTGGACCATTCGCCAGCTCTTCTCTTTACTCAGCGGTCGGCATTCAACCACCCGGACAGTGTCACCAATCTGTGCCTCATTCCGCTCGTCATGTGCCTTGACCCGCTTTGTTTTCTTTACATACTTCTTGTACAGCGGATGCAGCTGCCGTGTCGAAACAGCTACGACAATAGTCTTGTCCATCTTGTCGCTTACAACCTGTCCTGTATATGATTTCTTGTTTACCTTCATCTGCACAGGCCTCACTTCTGCTTGTTATCGCGTATACCCAACGCATATTCGTGAATGATAGTATTCAGTCTTGAGATGTCACGGCGTACATTCCGCAGAGAGAGCGGATTATCAAGATGCCCGAGCACTTTATCCATTCGCAACTCAAGATACTTCTTGTGAAGCTCTTCTTTCTTGTTGACCAGTTCCGTATAGGTAAGGTCATTGAACGAATTCTTCATACGTTACTCCATATCCCTTCGTTTGATAAACTTCGTCTTTACCGGCAGCTTGCTTGAGGCCAGCTTCATGGCTTCCATTGCAAGCTCCTCGGGGACTCCGGCCATCTCAAACATCACAGCGCCCTGCTTGACCACGGCAACCCATCCTTCCGGATTACCCTTTCCCTTACCCTGTCTTGTCTCAGCAGGTTTCTTGGTATAGGGCATGTCGGGAAAGATACGGATCCACACCTTTCCGCCACGCTTAACATGGCGGGTCATGGCGACACGGGCTGCCTCTATCTGCCGGTTGGTAATCCACTTCGGCTCCATGGAAACCAGGCCGTACTCACCGAAGGCTATGGTATTTCCGCGATAGGCAACACCATCCATCTTGCCCCGCTGTTTCTTCCTGTACTTGATTCTCTTTGGACTAAGCATGGTACCTAACTCCTTGCTGCAGCGCGTCCCTTGGATTGTTTAACCACAAGGCCGGCATCTTCTTTCTTGGTTTTCTCATATATCTCGCCGTTGTATACCCATACCTTGACTCCGATTGCACCAAACGTTGTCTTTGCCTCGGCAAAGCCGTAATCGATATCGGAACGCAGTGTATGCAAGGGTATTCTTCCATCCTTGTGCCACTCGGTACGGGCCATCTCGGCGCCCCCGAGTCTGCCGGAGACTTTTATTTTCACACCCTGCACGCCTCCCCGCATGGCATTGCTGACAGCCATTTTGAGGGCCCTTCTGAAGGATCCGCGCATGGAGAGCTGCCGGGCGACATTCAGCGCTATAAGTTGTGCATCGGTTTCAGGCCGCTTGATCTCCTTGATCTTGATCTGGATCTTTTTGTCTGCAAGTTTCTGCAGCCGGTTGCCAAGCTTCTCAACATTCGCTCCCTTGGCCCCGATAATGATTCCGGGTCGGGAAGTCTTGATTATTATGGTAATTCGCTGGGGTTTTCTGACAATTTCCACGTCGGAGATATCGGCTCCGTTTGTTTCCGGACAGGTCTCAAGAGCTTTGCGAAGCTTAAGATCTTCATGCAGTGTATCAGCATAATCCCTGGGATCCACATACCACTTTGATTTCCATGTCTTATTGACTCCAAGACGAAGTCCTACCGGATTAACTTTCTGACCCATCTACTCCCCCATACTCGCGATTTCATCGACAACAACAGAAATATGACTCATCCGTTTCAGCAGTATATCTCTTCTGCCATGAGATCTGGGCCACACCCGTTTCTGCCGCGGCCCC
>CAZSBC010000121.1:0-9756 GCA_964605195.1 uncultured Spirochaetales bacterium
GTTTATTCTTATTATTGACAATAAATGGGCAATTTCGTACAATAAGGATACGTTTTCGGGGCAGGGTGCGCTCATGGTGAGCAATTCCCGACCGGCGGTGAGAGTCCGCGAGCCTGGTTTGCCAGGTTGAACCGGTGAAATTCCGGTACCGACGGTACAGTCCGGATAGGAGAAAACCTGTATTGAGCTGTGTATGAATTGTACTGCAGCATTGTTAGGGTTTTTCCGTGGCCCCGGATCAGAAGATCCGGGTTTTTTTATGCCCTGATAGAACCTGTCGGAAAAAATATTGAGCCGACAGAAAATCAGGAGGAGAAACGTATGAAACAGAGAAAGAGAGGAATGGGTAGAGTAGTCGGATTTGCTGCTGTGATGATGGTTGCGGCAATGGTCGGGTTGTCCGGGGCCGGTGCCCGGGAGTCTGAAGCTCCAACCGGTTTTGATATTGCCGTGTTTGTTCCCGGAGTGACAGCCGGAAGCCCGGTGTACGAACAGCTGGTTGCCGGAACCGAACGGGCGGCGGCGGCATATGACCATGTTACCGTGAAAGTTCTGGAAGCAGGTTTCAACCAGGGAGAGTGGGAGGGCAAACTCACTGCCCTGGCAGCAGAGGAGAAGTACGAACTGATCATATCGGCAAACGGCGCAATGCCCTACGTTGCCCTGCCAGTGACGGAGGCCTTTCCCGAACAGAAATTCCTCATTCTCGATGCGATCATCGAGCACCCGCAGATGCATACCATCCTCTATAACCAGGTGGAGCAGGGTTATATGATCGGCTACCTTGCCGGCCTTATAACCACCAGTGCGATGGAGCGGGCCAACGAAGAGCTGAAGATCGGCATGCTGGCCGGCCAGGAGTATCCGGCTATGAACGATATGATTCAGCCTGGATATGAAAAGGGGGCAAAGGCAGTCGATCCACGGATAGAAATGGATTTCCGCGTCCTCGGCAACTGGTTCGATGCCAACAAGGCCGGCGAACTGGCAAAGAGCATGATCAATGCTGGGGCCGATATCATCCTGGCGATAGCCGGCGGGGCCAATCAGGGGGTTATATCTGTTGCCGAAGATCTGGGAGCATATGTACTCTATTTTGATGAGGACAGCTATGACATAGCTCCAGGAACCATTGTCGGGTCAACTGAGCTGCACCAGGAACGGGCTGCCTATGAAGCGGTTACAGCTGCTATTGAAGGCGATCTTGCCTATGGCGAGACCGAAATATTCTCCACTGCCGACGGGTATGTTGATTTTGTCGATACCAACCCGCTGTATGCGCAGTCAGTATCATCTGAAGTCAGGGCTGAGATGGCGCTGCTGCTTGATCGGATGAGAAGCGGTGACCTGGCACTCGAGATACCGGTATACTGGAAGTAGATGCAGGAGCATTACCGTCTGAATGAATGTGCTGAGGATGCAGGGTATCACGAAGTGGTATCCTGAACGCGATGTACTGGCTAACAATCACGTGGATTTCTCGGTGGAAAAGCGGGAAATCCATGCCATTATCGGGGAGAACGGTGCCGGTAAGACAACCCTGATGAAAATCCTCTATGGACTCGAGCACGCCGACAGCGGCACTGTCCATGTGAACGGGAAGCAGGTAACGATACACTCTCCCCACCAGGCCAACGACCTGGGGATCGGCATGGTGCACCAGCATTTCAAACTTATTCCCGAATTGAGCGTTGCCGAAAACATCACCCTCGGCAGAGAACCGAGAAAGGGTGGAATATTCCTCAATCATCGGGTAGCTCTGCAGAAGGCCGGGGAGGTGCTTGAGAACCATCACTTCTCGCTTAACCCGGCAAGGAAGGTGGGCTCGCTTACCGTAGGCGAGATGCAGCAGGTGGAGATTGCCAAGGCCCTCTACCGTGATGCGGATCTGTTGATCCTGGATGAACCGACATCAGTTCTCACCATCCAGCAGGTGGAACAGCTCTTTGCCACCATGCGGACGCTGGTTGCCGCCGGAAAGACAGTTATCCTCATCACCCACAAACTCAATGAAGTCAAGACCATAGCAAACCGGGTCACAGTCATGCGTCAGGGAGAGGTGGTTGCTGTCCGGGATACCGCAACGGTTGACCGGACCGAGCTCGCCAACCTGATGATCGGACGTGACCGGCTCTACCAGTTGGGCCGTGATCCGGTCGAGCAGGGCGAAGTGCTGCTGGAATTCAGGGATGTCTCCGTCTTTGCCGGGAAAGATGTCCTTCCATTCCTTGACCGGGTAAATTTTGCGGTACACCGGGGAGAAATCGTCGGTATAGCCGGAATCTCTGGAAACGGCAGGGAGCATGTTGAAGATGCCGCCAGCGGTATGGAAGCTGTTGATGAAGGAGAAATCCTTTACAAGGGCCTTTCCACAGCAGGGGAAAGTATCAGCCATCTGCGGGAACGGGGCCTCGCCTATGTGCCGGCAGACCGCCTGCATCGCGGCAGCAACCTCACTTCATCCGTACTTGATAACATGATCGTCTCAACCCACCATGACTTCATCATGGGGGGGCTTATCAAACAGCGCGCCATCGCCGAATATGGCAGTAACCTGTTGCAGACCTTCTCCATCAATGCCGATCTCGATACTCCGGTCGGGACACTCTCCGGCGGAAACATTCAGAAAGTGGTGCTCTCCCGGGAACTTTCGGCCCTGAAGGATATGATTATATTTTCCGAACCTACCTGGGGACTCGACATTGCATCCAGTGAGTTTATCTACCGCACAATACTCGACTGCCGGGAAAGGCATATGGCTGTACTGCTGCTATCTTCGAATCTCGATGAGATAATCGGACTCTCCGATACAATCCTGGTAATGTATCAAGGGAGGATCGCCGGGAGGTTCACAAACAGCGGTGATGGCACCGTGACAAAGAAGCTGCTCGGTGATTATATGCTTGGCATACGCGGCGACCATAAGGAGGCAAGTGCTGACGGAGGTATCCATGAAGAGTAGCTATCGCAGGGAACTCCTGAGAACCCACGCCTTCGGTTTGGCGGTCACCCTGACGGCAGCATTCGGGATAGCCTTCCTGCTCATCCTGCTGGTGAGCGAAGAGCCGTCAAGCGCCCTCTACTACTTCTTCATCGGACCGTTTACCAGCCGCTATGCGGTTGGGAACATGCTCAATACCGCCATCCCCCTGATATTCACCGGCCTCGGTATTGCTATAGCCTTCACATCCTCCAATTTCAATCTGGGTGGGGAGGGACAGATATATACCGGGGCCCTGCTCACCACCGCCGTCTGCCTGGCAATCCCGCAGGGGAACGGACTGCTGGTAGGGCTACTGGCTGTGTTGACCGGAATTGCCGGAGGAGCCCTGCTGGCAGGTCTTTCCGGCTTCCTGCAGATGAAATGGGGGACAAATCTCCTTATATCTACATTCCTCATCTCCAGTGCTGTTGTCCTTATTATCAACTATATGATCACTGGTCCGATGGATGATCCTGCCAGCAGCCTGCTGGCCACCCCGGCTGTCGGAGGGCAGTTCCGGCTTGCAGCCCTGCTCCCGCCCTCCAAGCTCGATGTAAGCCTGCTGTTTGGAGGACTGACAGCAGTTGGCACCTTCATTCTCGTCTACTATACGCACTGGGGTTATGAGATGCGGATGTGCGGCCTCAACAGTGAGTTTGCCAGGTACGGCGGTATACGGACCTCCTCCTTCATTATAATCCCCATGCTGATCAGCGGTGGCCTGCACGGTGCCGGAGGAGGGCTGGTCGTCCTCGGTACCCACTACATGGCCATCAAGGAGATGACCTTCGGTATGGGCTGGAACGGCATTGCTGTGGCACTCATTGCCATGAACAACCCCCTCGGGGTCATCCCTGCGGCACTCCTGTTTGCCTACCTTTCCGCAGGAGCCAATGCAGCCATGCTGCATACCAGTGTCACCTTCGAGATTGCCACCATCGTCCAGGCTGTTATCTTCTACCTCATCACAGCCCAGGCACTCTATACCTGGATACACAACCGGCGCGGCAGGAGGATACCATGAACCCGGGCAACACACCCTTTCCCATGCTGCACGACAGCATCACAATCATGACACCGTTTCTTCTGGCAGCTTCAGGAGGCCTCTTTACCGAGCTGGCAGGCGTGCTGAACATAGCCCTTGAGGGGCTGATGCTGATAGGTGCATTCTTTTCGGTTACCTTCACCGCCCTGACCGGGAACCTCTTCCTGGGAATCCTGCTCGGCATGGTATTCTCCATGGCAGCAGCACTGCTCTACGGAGTGATAAGCCTGAAGCTGCAGGCAAACATATTCATCACCGGACTGGCAACGAATCTCCTGGCTTCCGGGCTGACGGTGATGCTCTCCCAGTATCTGTTCGGTACCAAGGGGGTTGTACGCTTCCCCGACATACAGCACCTGCCGGTGCTTCGTATCCCCGGCATACATGATATTCCTGTGCTGGGAGATCTGCTTTCCGGACACAATGTGCTGGTCTATGCCAGCTGGGCAGTACTGGCGTTGACAGCTGTGCTGCTCTACCTGACCCCTTTCGGACTGCGTGTTCGGGCAACCGGGTTGAATGCGGATTCGGTGACAGCCCTTGGGCTGCGTCCGATCGGGTACCAGCTGCGGGCTATCCTGTTATCGGGAGCAGCCTGTGGAATGGCGGGCGCGATGCTCTCGCTCAATATCTCGGCATTTGTACCGAATATAACAGCAGGTCGCGGCTGGATAGCCCTTGTTGTCATATACCTCGGCAACAGAACACCACTGGGAATCCTTGTTGCTTCATTTGTCTTCGGGCTGGCGGAGACTGTATCGATCTTCGCCCAGGGGGTCATTGCCTTGCCAGCCGAAATCATTCTGGCTTTTCCCTATATCGTAACTGTTGCAGCTATGGTACTCTATTCCATATGGCAGACAAGAATTCAAAGACAGCACCATGCTCACAGATAGTGCAACCCAGTCTCCACGGCAACGGTACAGGTGCCAATATGATGTGCGGCACTGCCCATCCTGACGGAGGTACTGATGAAAGCAGCTTTTCTGACCGCTGATCTGGACATAGAGATCAGGGAGACTTCTGCACCGGTTCCCGGGGAGACAGAGGTGCTGGTAAAGATTGCCCAATGTGGGATATGTACGCTTGAGCAGCGTCTCTATACAGGGGATATGCGTATCGGGTATCCGCTGATACCGGGACATGAAGCCTCCGGAACAGTAGTCAGTGTCGGTACACATATTCATAGCAGCCTGCTGCAACCAGGTGATACAGTAGCCCTGGACCTCATCACTCGCTGCGGGACCTGCCATTTCTGTCGAATAGGACAGTCAAACCTCTGTGAGAATCGCTTCAATGGCAGAAACGGGGTGCTCGGAGGCTTTGGCGAATATGTGGCAGTCCCGGCCTCACAGGTCTACAGGGTCCCCCCCGGGACCCCATACGGTGCAGCAGCACTGGCTGAGCCGCTCTCCTGTGCAATACATGCCCTCAAGAAGATAAGGCTGAAGCTTGGAGAGGATCTGCTTATCCTTGGAGCAGGCCCAATGGGCATGCTGAATCTGCTCACGGCCCGGGCCATGGGAGCCCGGGTCCTGGTTGTCGATCCCAACGGCAGCCGGAGGCTGAAGGCAGCTGAGCTAGGAGCAGCTGGAGTGTTCGATCCGTTTGAACCTGGATGGCTTGAGCAGCTGAAAGCCTTCACTGACGGCAGGGGAGCGGATGCCGTCATCATTACCGCACAGACAGCTGCAGCCCTGGAAGAGGCAACAGGGGCTGTCTCCGAAGGCGGCAGGATCATCCTGTTCACCTCCTATACCGATCCTCCTCTCTTTTCCGTGGATGCAAACACCCTTCACAGAGGTGAGTACCTCATTACCGGCAGCGAGGGTAGGACCGAACAGGATTTCTATCAGGCTGTCCGTCTCATTTCAGGGAGGATTGTCACGATAGATCCGCTGATCAGTGCCGTCTATGCCTTTGAACGCATAGAGGAAGCCATGCAGGCAGCGCTATCTGAAGATACTTACCGGATCATGGTCGCTTTTGGGGAGTTGTTATGATACTGGTCTTTGATATCGGGACCTCTGCAGTCAAGGGGGCTCTCTTCACTCCCGAGGGAATACTGTTGGGACAGCAGCAGCGTCTGGTAATTGAAGATACCGGAAATCCCGAGTTTCCGATGGTCCATGAGATAACACCCCGGAAGTGGCTGGACAGTATCATATCGCTGACTGCCCAGCTGATCCCGGAGAACCGTCATCGTATTGAGGCCGTAACGGTCAGCGGCAACGGACCGACCCTTGTTCCCGTGGATGAAGCGGGAGCCCCGCTGATGCCGGCCATGACCTGGCTGGACAGGCGCAGCGGGGCAGAGTCGGATATGATCTTCGATAAGAGCGGTATCAGGATCGACCCCTCTTTCTATTTGCCTAAAGCGCTCTGGATAGCACGTAACAGACCGGATATCTATGGCCGATGTGTTGCATTCATGTCATGCAGTGAATTTGTGGTCCAGGCGCTCTGTGGTGAACGGGTCATGGTCTTACCCGGAGAGGGACTGGAAAAGTATATCTGGACCGAGGAGCTCATTGATGCTGCCGGGCTGGAAAGAAATAAATTTCCCCCGTTCATACAGCTGGGAAGTGCCGCCGGGAGAGTCGGAGCAACAGCTGCAGCAACATATGGCCTGCCGGCAGGGATTCCAGTCTATGCCGGAGGACCAGATTTTGCCGTCTCACTGCTCGGTACTGCCACAGTGCACCCGGGACGGGCCTGTGACAGGGCCGGTACCTCTGAGGGCATCAATATCTGCACCGAACACCCCATTCCCGACAAAAGGTTGATGTGCTACCGCCATATCAACCGTTCCTATTGGAATGTAACCGGGATAATCTCTACCTCGGGAAAGGCCTTAGAGTGGTTCCGCATAAACATTTACCGGGACCGGATAACCTACAGTGAACTGGAGGAGCATGCCGCAGCTGTTCCGGCAGGGGCAAGGAAGCTGCTGTTCCTGCCCTACCTCTCGGGAGAACGGGCTCCGTTATGGGATCCCGATGCCCGAGGTGTCTTCATGGGTTTGAGTTTGAGCCACACAATCGACGACATGGCTCGTGCTGTCCTTGAATCGACGGGGTTTGCCATCCGGAACGTTCTGCGTGTCATGAGTGACAACAATGTGCATGTTGATGAGATGCGAGTTACCGGCTCGCCGGCGAAAAGTGATCTCTGGAACCGGATAAAGGCTGACATTACGGGAAAACGTATACTAGTGCCGGAAATATCGGATTCCGAACTGGTCGGGGATGCCATCCTTGCCCTTGTCGGGAAGGGCCGCTTCGCTTCATTGGAGGAGGCCTCTGATTCGATAGTACGGATAGTGAAGGAGTTCAGCCCGGGTGATAACGCCTCTATGTATGACGAGCTTTTCGGCATATACCTTGAGAGTTATGAGAAGCTCAAATCAGAGTTCAGGACCCTGGCTATGGTGAAGGACGGGAGGTAGCAGATGCATTGCGCTAAAGAGCAAAGAATGAAAAGACTCTTTGATTCCCATTCGGGGAACGCCCTGATAATCGCTGCGGACCATGGGGGCATCGCCGGTCCCCTGCCTGGGATTGAACAGCCCGGGGAGCTGACTGCAGCCTGCAGCCGGAACGGTGTCAATGCCATCCTTACCACAAGAGGCTTCTTCCGGGCAGCTGTAACGGAGTGGGTAAGCGGCATGGCCCTGATACTGCGTATTACCGGCGGTTTCACCACCCTGGGAGGAAAGTTTGAGGAGCAGGTGATTTCATCTGTGGAAACCGCCCTGCAATATGGAGCCGTATGTGCTGCCGTGACGGTCAAGTTCGGCCATGAGCTGGAATCGCGCTTCATTGCCCAGGCCTCCCTGCTGGCCGACAGCTGCGACCGCTGGAACCTGCCCCTGCTTATTGAAGCCCTGCCGCAGGTGGGTGTAGTGGATGTAAAGGAGTATGGCAGAGCGGTTGTTCTGGCAGCAAGGGCGGCGGCGGAGATCGGTGCCGATATTGTCAAGGTGCGCTATCCCGGTGATCCTGAGCTCTTCACCCGCTGCATCGCAGGCTGCCCGGTCCCGGTGGTGGTGCTCGGCGGCCCGAAAACAGCCAACCCACGTGAACTCCTCAGTGATATACATAGCGCCCTTGTGGCTGGGGCGAAAGGCGTGGCTGTCGGACGGAATGTATGGCAGCGGGGTAATACAGAGAAGCTTCTTGAAGCTTTACGGCTGCTTGTGCATGAAGGGGCAGGAGTCGAGGAGGCTGCGAAAGGGCTCTCTGAGAACTGATAGCGGCTGCTCAGCGTCCTCCAAGTTCCTCAATCAGCAGATCATATCGCCGGTAATTCTCCGCAAACACCCTGTTGAGGAGCGGATCGGCAGCAAACTTCTCTACAGTTTCAACGATACCGCGATGGAATGGAACAGTACAGCTGAATGTGGGAACAAGCGTACGGATGCGGCTGTTATCGAAGATGACGCTGTGAGCCTTGTCCCCGAGTAGCGGGCCTTCAAGATTCGGGAAGCGGCGGATAAGCATCTCGGAGCTAACATGTACAATTGTTGCCTGCACGCCAACTGCATCTGCGATGGCAGTGATTATCTGGTTCCAGGTCAGCACCTCATCAGAGGTGATATGGTAGGCGGAACCGATCGCGAGCGGGTTGCCGAGCAGCCCGGTAAAGCCACGGGCAAAATCCCTTGAATGGGTCACTACCCAGAGGCTGGTGCCATCCCCGTGGATCAGGATCGGCAGGCCCCGTTTCATGCGGTCAATAACCGTTGATTCACAGGAGCCGCCGAATGGGATCGGCAGCATTCTGTCATAGGTGTGCGAAGGACGCACGATGGTGACGGGAAACCCGCTGTCACGGTAGGCCTGCATCAGCCGATCCTCACAGGCAATCTTGTTCCGGGAATACTCCCAGTAGGGATTGTGCAGGGGCGTTGCCTCGGTGATCAGCGGCTGCAGGGGCGGTTTCTGGTAACAGGAGGCAGAGCTGATGAAGATGTACTGGCTTGTCTTGCCGGAGAAGAGCCTGATGTCACGCTCCACATCTGCGGGTGTGTACGCAATCCAGTTTACCACACAGTCCCAGTGCCTGCCCTCAAGGAGCGCAGCGGTTTCGTCTTCCCGATGGATGTCACCGGCAAGGGATTTGGTGCCGGGAAGATCTCCCTGTTTCCCCCTGTTGAGAAGGGTGAGATCTATGGCCTGCTCTGCAGCCAGCTCGCTGACAGCCCGGCTTATATTCCCCGTACCTCCGATGAACAGTACTTTCATACGCTTCTGCCTCCGTTTCGTGAATGTTTCGAGTCCCGCCTCCCGGCAGCTGTTCCAGAGTGGGTCAGATAAAGCCCGCTTATGACCAGTATGGTGCCAGTTCCAATGACAAAGGTCAACTGCTCATCAAGTATGATTATGCCTGTTGTGATGGCGGCGATCGGCTCAAGGTTGAGAAAGATCGTCGCACGCGAACTGCCGGTTGCATGAATGCCTTGGTAATAGAGCAGTTGGGCTATACCGGCAGCAGCGAATCCGAGATAGAGCATGCTCACATAGGCAGGTAACGTGAGGTGAAACACCGACTGCCATGCCTTCTCAGTCAGAGAGAGAGGGATCAGGAGAACTGCACCGAGAAGGGCGGTATATGCAACCTGAAATTCAGTAATTTTGTACATAGACATAAATAGCCGATACCATTATTTTACACTCTTCATATAAATACAATCAATTAAAGGAATTAAACACAGGAAACAGCTTGA
>CAZSBC010000122.1:0-9653 GCA_964605195.1 uncultured Spirochaetales bacterium
ATGATTACAAATGACCACCAGGCATACTATCGCCATGGCTGGGATGGCGGAGTAGTACCGAAACGTCCCTGTTTTGCTGCCCTTGCCTCCGAAGGAGTGAGCTTCAACCGCATGTATGCAGTTGCGCCTCTCTGTGTCCCGGTCCGGACAACGCTGGTCACCGGTCTGTACCCCCACAATCACAGAAACGTTACAAACAATACGCATGCTCCGTTCAATCATGAACTGATATTCTCGGCTCTTGAACGGGCAGGCTACAGCAATTACTATTTCGGTAAATGGCATGCCGGTCCTGGGAAAGCAACCGATTTCGGCCCTGAGGGATTCTCCCGTGAGGATTACGGCAACCCCTATCTGTCACCTGAGTATAAGCGATACCTGGCTGACCGAAACCTTGAGATGCCCCGCAGACGGATAGAGAAAGTCTTCACCACTCCGGATTTCATCATTCAGCACCCTGACCTTGTGGAGGGGAATGAGAAGTACATTAGCGACAAGTTCTTCAGCGGCGAGAATGCCGTGGGGGTCACACTTGGACCAAAGGAGACCCATGAATCATTCTTCCTGGCGGAAATGGCCTGTCAGCAGCTTGAAACCATTGCCGGGAAACAGTCGGTAGGAGAGCCTTTCTTCATGCGGGTGGACTTCTGGGGTCCCCATCATCCTCATTTCCCCAGTCAGGAATTTGCCGATATGTACGAGCCATCCGAAATCCCGGTCTATCCGAGCTTCGGGGACACCCTTGGAAACCGGCCGGAAATCTACCGGAAGGAGAACTTTGAACCGATCGCCGATGAGGACGGGAATCTCATCATTCCCAACCCGCTTGCATGGGAGAGTGACTGGCAGTTGATTTGCTCCCGGGCATTCGCCCATATTACGCAGGTCGATGCAGCCGGAGGTAAGATTATCGATAAGCTGGCAGCGCTCGGCCTTGATGAGAATACCGTCGTGATCTGGACCACTGATCACGGGGATGCCCTGGCAAGTCACGGTGGACTGTGGGACAAGGGTTCCTACATGACTGAAGAGGTGATGCGGGTACCCCTGGCAATAAGGGTTCCCGGTAACCGGTACTCCGGCAGTACAGCTGAGGAGCTTGCCAATACGGTTGATATACCGGCAACGATCCTTGATCTGGCCGGGGCCACCATGAGTGAGGCAGTTGACGGTCAATCACTGGTACCCTTCATAAAGCAGCCTGATACCAGAAAGCGTTCAGCCCTCCTCTGTGAAACCTACGGGATCGGTTACGGGAAGGTCCATAATGGCAAGATGGTAGTTACCGATACCATGAAGTATATCTGGAATGAGGGGATGATGGATGAACTGTATGATCTGGAGCATGATCCCTTTGAACTTACCAATCTCATTGACCAATCCCGGTATGCCGGGAAGGTTACCGAGCTTCGTGGGAAGCTGGTCAACCTGCTGATCGAAACTGGCGGTGAACGGGAGACCATTGCCGCTATTCAGGCCGGATAAAACCTGTATATGCCATGGTTGTCATGGTACATAATTTTATACGCCGGTTTGGTAGGACCGGCTCACTAAAAAAGGAGAGGATGAATGAAAAAGAGTGCAATTGTGAAGATTCTGACAATGATGGTTCTGACTGTTGTGGTAATCTCCACTGTAGCAGCCGGAGGTGCTGAAGAGTCGGCAACTGCCGATACTATCAAAGTGGCAATCATAACCGATGTAGCCGGATTCGGTGACCAGGCCTATAATGATGCCGGTTATGCCGGGCTGATGCGGGCTGCTGAGGATTTTGATATCGAAGTAAAGGCCGTCGAGTCACCCTCCATGGCAGAGTATGAAACAACTCTTGATGCGGTTGCCCAGCTCGGTTTTGAGCTGGTATTTGCCCTGTCTTCGAGTATCTCAGATGCTGTGCGTGTGGTGGCGTCACGCTATCCTGATACGATGTTCGTCATCATAGACGGAAATGTCGGAGATGTGGATAACGTCCTCTCAATCGGGTATCGTGAGCAGGAAAGTGCCTTCTTAGCCGGAGCGCTGGCAGCCAAAATGAGCAAGACCAAGAAAATCGGATTTGTCCTTGGTATGAAGATACCGGTTCTTGAGCGATTTGAGGTTGGGTATGTTGCCGGGGCGAACTATGCTGATGCAGCTGTGGAGACCTATACGGTCTATACCGGCAAGTTCAATGATCCCGGACTCGGCAAGGAGTCGGCCATTACGCTGTTCGGACAGGGCCTTGATATCGTGGCTGCCGCTGCAGGAGCCTGTAACCTGGGAGTATTCGATGCAGCCATCGAGAAGGGACCCGGTTACTGGGCAATGGGAGCGGCTGCCGGTCAATCCCACCTAGCCCCGGATGATATCATGGCGGACCAGGTAAAGCGTCTTGACAACTCCATCTATTATATTGTGGAGGAGTACCTTGAAGAGGGTTTAGTTCCTTCGGGGCTTGAGATCTTCGGCCTGAAGGAGGGCGGTGTAGGCCTGCTCTACGGTGACAATGCAGCTGATATACCCGATGATATCTTTGCATATATCGACGAGATCAGTGCAGAGATCATTGCCGGGAATATTGTTGTTCCCACCAACTACGCAGAGCTCGAAGCCTTTCAGGCTACCCTCTGATCGCAATGCAGCCAGGTGAAGCCGGTTGATATACATTGACCGGCTCTGCCTGATTACCTGCATAGCGCAGCTCCCCTTGGCAGAAAGGTATCGCGCAGCACGGCAAAGGGGAGTATAGTGGTATATAGCGGCTCCGTTAACAGCCTGTGCAGGCACCATCTCTGCCGGGTAACGGTGCTGGTACGGTTCCGCGCGGGGTGTGGGACTGCTAAAGCAAACAGGCGGTATTACAGATGCAGCAGGGACTGACACTGAAGGGCATTACCAAGACATTCGGGTCTGTAGTGGCAAACAATGACATCTCCATTGATATCACACGGGGATCAATTCATGCGCTGGTAGGTGAGAATGGTGCCGGTAAGTCAACCCTGATGAACATACTCTACGGGCTGTACCAGCCTGACAGCGGTGAAATCGTGCTTGATGGAAAGGTAATCCATATCGGTAACCCGATGGATGCAATCCGTCATGGCATCGGTATGGTGCACCAGCACTTCAAGCTCGTATCCTGCTTCACCGTGGCTGAGAACATTGTGCTGGGAGAGGAGATCACGAAAAACCTGATTGTCCTCAAGCAGAGAGAGGCGGAAGCTGCCATTCAGCAGCTCTCGGACCGTTTCAACCTCAAGGTGGACCCGTCAGCCCTGGTAAGCGATATCGGGGTCGGCATGCAGCAGCGGGTCGAGATCCTCAAGTGTCTCTACCGGAATGCCGAGATTCTCATCCTTGATGAGCCGACGGCAGTGCTGACCCCGCAGGAGATCGATGACCTGCTAGATATCATACAGGAGCTGCGGAAGAACGGGAAAACCATAATCTTCATATCGCATAAACTCAAAGAGGTAAAGCGCATTGCCGATTTCGTTACCGTGATCCGGCACGGGAATGTGGTTTATCAGGCTGGTATCCACGATATTACTATTCACAAGATGGCTGAGATGATGGTCGGACAGAGTCTAGCACAACTGCATGTCAAGCGGGTCAAGGAGAAACAACCCATCCTGCTTGAGATGCAGGATGTATCAACCTGGAGTGCTTCTGGGGTCGAGGTGCTGAAGAAGGTCTCCCTCTCAATCCAGAAGGGCAAGATAACCAGCCTGGCTGGTGTGGATGGGAACGGGCAGGCCGAGCTTGTGGATACCATACTGGGGGTGCGTCGCCACTCAGCAGGGAAAATCATCTATGACGGGAATGATATCTCGGGGCACTCGATACCATTCCGCCGGGAGGCGGGCATCAGCCATATCCCTGAGGACAGGCATAAAAACGGGTTGATACTCGATTTCCTGCTTAGGGAGAACCTCATCCTGGGTTTGCACCGCCGTCGCAAGTACACGCGAAATGGCGTCCTGCGGCAGCATGAAGTCGATATCACCGCTGATACCCTTATAGAGCAGTTCGATATCCGGCCGAAAAGCGGACGGTTCATGACAAGGGCCATGTCAGGCGGCAATCAGCAGAAGGCGATCATTGCCCGCGAAGTCAACAGCAATCCTGAGCTGATCATTGCCGTTCAGCCGACCCGGGGTCTCGATATCGGTGCCATGCGCTTTATTCGGGAAGAGCTGATTGCCCTGCGGGATCAGGGGAAAGCGGTTCTGCTCATATCTCTGGATCTAGATGAGATTTTTCTCATATCAGATACCATATATGTTATCAGCCATGGCCGAATCGTCGGCCAGGCGGATCCTGATACCGTTACCCGCAAGGAGCTAGGTATCATGATGGCCGGAATTAGCAATCTGGAAATTGAAGAGGTGCAGGAATGAAGCAGCTTGCAGCCACCAAACGCTTTGCTGAGATTCTCCGCAATCGGTCAGCTGTCATTCCGGTGATCGGAAATATCATCCTGGCACTGCTTGTCAGCATGGTTCTCATTGCTGTCAGCGGCGCTGATCCGTTTCTTGCGATTTCCTCCCTGTTCCGCGGGGCCTTCGGCTCCTGGAATAAGGTGCTGGAGACCCTCATCAAGAGCACTCCGCTGATCGGGGTCGGGCTGGCAATTGCAATCGGGTTCACCGGAGGAGTCTTCAATATCGGGGTTGAAGGTCAGTTCCTGGCAGGGGCATTTGTCTGTGGACTGCTTGGGATATTCTTTCCGGGTCTTCCGGGATATATCTACATTCCGCTGCTGCTTCTAGCCGGACTGACGGCCGGGGCTCTCTATGCCCTGCTGCCTGCGATTGCCAAGATATCACGGGGTGTTCATGAGATCATCACGACAATTATGCTGAACTATATCGGCTTGTACGTCATACACTACCTGGTCTACACATTCTTCAAGACTCCCGGTGATATCGCCGCCATGGACTATCTGCCGGCTTCAGCAAAGATCCCCCGTATCTTTCCCGGCGGCACAAGCCGCCTGAGCTGGTCGTTCATCATAATCCTGCTGTTTGCCCTGCTGCTCTATTACATGCTGAGGAAGTCTACTCTGGGTTTTGAAATCAGGGCTACCGGCATGAACCGGCATGCAAGCCTCTACTCCGGCATTCGCATCAAGCGTACGATGCTGACAACCTTTCTGTTAAGCGGTGCCCTGGCAGGGCTCGCCGGTGGTATGGAGGTGATCGGCCTGCACGGGCGGTACTATGACGGGTTTGCAGAAGGCTACGGGTTTGCCGGGATCCCCATTGCCCTGCTGGCCAGAAAGAATCCTATCGGGGTCATATTTGCAGGCATATTCATCGGTGCGCTGAACAGCGGGGCCCTTGAGATGCAGATTACCGCCGGTGTCCCGAAGCAGCTGGTGGAAGTGATCCAGGGACTGATCATTCTCTTCGTTGCCGGAGAGAAGGCTTTCAAAGTGCTTCGGGAGCATCTGGGACAGAGGCGACGACAGGCATCGGCTTTCAGGCTGCAGAAGGCGGAGGAGTAGTGCCATGATATCCATAACCCTCTTCATCGTCACCATCCGGCTCTCCACATCGATTATCCTCGCTTCAATCGGGGGGGCCCTTTCTGAGCGTTCAGGAGTGGTGAATATCGGGCTTGAGGGGATGATGCTTGTAGGTGCATTTTCAGGGGTAGTGGGATCCTACTTTACCGGCAATCCCTGGGTCGGCATGCTCTTTGCCCTGGCCGGGGGCGGGCTGATGGGCCTAATCCATGCCTTTCTCTGCGTAACGCTGGGATCAAACCAGCCGATCAGCAGCATGGGCATCAACCTCTTCGCTGCCGGCATAACCACTTTTGGGGTACGTACCATATTCAACGCGGCCGGCTCAACCCCCCGTGTCCCAGCCTTGAACAGCTCCCCGCTGCTAAAGGGGATTCCCCTGGTAGGTGACTTCCTCTCACAGCTTCCGCCGATGGTCTATGTGGCAATTTTCCTCGCCTTTGCCCTGCATTATATGCTGTTTAAGACCTCCATCGGGTTGCGCATCCGTTCAGTCGGCGAGAATCCCGGGGCAGCAGATGCCCTGGGTATCAACGTGGTGCTGACCCGCTATCTCTCAGTTATCGGCAGCGGGATGCTGGCCGGCCTGGCAGGGGCGTACATTTCAATCGGGCAGCTAAACCTCTTCCAGGAGGGGATGACTTCGGGACGTGGATATATGGCCCTGGCCGTGGTAATCATGGGCAGGTGGAAACCGCTTGGCTGCCTGCTGGCAAGCCTCCTATTCGGTTTGGCCGATGCGATCCAGTTCAGGCTGCAGGTATCCCCTGATAACCCCATTCCCGGTGAGCTGATGCTGATACTTCCCTATGTCCTCACCCTGGTGGTGATTATAGGGTTTGTGAAGCGCTCTGCCGGTCCGGAATCCCTCGGTCGGTACTACGATAGAAATATTCGCTGAGTTGGATTACTATTACGATATGAAAGAGAAGAACAGCTTGAGGCATGAACACATCACTATGAAGCAGGTTGCCCAGCGGGCAGGCGTCTCCATTGCAACAGTTTCGCATGTGCTCAACGGCACAAAGCCGGTGAGTGAGAAGTTGAAGCAGACGGTATACCAGGCTGTGAAGGAGCTGCAGTACACGCCGAACTACTGGGCTCAGTCCATCCGGAAGCAGAGCGGGAATATCCTGGGGATAATCATACCCGAGATCAGGAATGTATTCTTTGCCGATATCATCCGGGGAGCCGAGGATGCCGCCTATCGCAACGGCTACTCGGTAATGATCTGCAATACCGACAACGATCCAAAGAAATGGACCGATTATGTCAACATGCTCTATTCGAAGCGGGTCAGCGGCCTTATCCTGACCGGTGCCTGGCTGGAGAAGCAGCTTGAACGCAATTTTCTCACCTCAAAGGGAATTCCTGTCACAGTTGTAAATTTTGAGCATGGGAGCGATACAGTTGATATTGTCGGGATATCACGTCGGATCGGGGGGCGGAAGGCCGCGGAGTATCTCATAGAACTCGGCCATAAAACCATAGGGGTTATTGAGGGGAGGAAAGAGTATACCAGTCCCTATGATTTCAACGTCATTGAGGGGTTTACCGATGTGCTGCATACCGCTGATCTCACGCTGCATACGCATCAGCTCAGTGCCAGCTATACCATGGATGACGGCTATCATGCCATGCAGCAGATCTTATCCCGCCCGGATCTGCCTACCGCCCTGTTCTGTGAAAATGATCTTATTGCCCTTGGGGCCGTGAGTGCTGTCTTTGAAGCCGGCCTGCAGGTCCCCGGTGATATCTCAATTATCGGGTTTGACAATATCAATTTTGCCAGGTTTGCGCATCCGGGACTGACAACCGTGGCGGTTGAACGCTATAAGATTGGTGAGATGGCGGTCAATATGATATTGAATAGGATTCGCGACCCCCAGATCAGCAAGCAGCGCGTGCTCCTGACCCCTGAGCTGATCATCCGGGGAAGTACCCGGAACCCAATGCCGAAGCACTGATTGCCTCACTCGGCATATCTTCACGGATCATCTGTGTGTTCGATTATTCCACTGCCAGGAGGAGTGCTGTTATGGTAGCTGAAGAGTACAGATCATTGCTGGAATCACTCTGGGGCGATATCGCTTCTGAAAGCGTAACTCCGCATGAACGGGTATGCATGGCGCTTGACCATATCCAGCCGGACCGGGTGCCCTTTGATTACCATGCCGTCGGGGAGCTGACCGAAGCCCTGCTGCACTATTTTGTGCTTGCTGACGAGGAAGAGCTCCTGCAGTTGCTCGGGTGCGACTGCCGGAGGTTTATTGCCCCGTATCGGGGGGAGCTGGAGAAGCGCGCAGCTGACGGAACGTTCTACAATGTGTGGGGTGCGCACAGGAAACTGGTATCCAATGAAAGCTCAACGTATGAGGAAGCTGCCGGATATCCCCTCGCCGGGGCCGATACGACGGCAGTTGCCGGCTATGCCCGCTGGCCTGTCCCTGAGCTTTGGGACTGGGAGCATATCAGCAAGAAGATAGGGGAGCAGGAATTCCGTTCCGGTACCCGCTTTCACAACCGGATCCATATCGGGGGAATCTTTGAGACAGCATGGGCCCTCTACGGACTGGAAGATTTTCTCGTAGATCTCCTCGTTGCCCCTGAAGTTCCCCTGGCCATCATGGAGCGGATCACCGACATTCTCGTGCAGTGCGTTCATATGATCAGGGAAACCCTCGGCACCCGAATCGATATGGTTGCAACGTATGATGATATTGCCACTCAGCAGAATCTGCTGGTCTCCCCGGAGGTGTGGGCGAGGTATATTCTCCCCTGTCACCGGAGAGTGGAGTCGGAGATCAGGCGTTGCGGGTACTCCTTCTTCTATCACTCCTGCGGAGCGGTCTTTGACCTCATACCGCGCTTTATCAGCGAGATGGGCATAGATGTTCTTGATCCCATGCAGCCCAGGGCGACCGGGATGAATTTCAGGAAGATCAAGGAACACTTCGGAGCGCAGGTCACATTTCACGGGGGAGGGGATCTGCAGCACACGCTGCCGTTCGGGTCCGAAGCTGAGGTGAGAGCTGAGGTGGAGATGCTTTGCAGGGTGCTGGGAAGGGGTGGCGGGTACATCTGCAGTGGGGCACACCATTTTCAGGCTGATACACCGAATCAGAACATTGCCGCATTCTACAGTACTAAACGCCTTCCTAATGGTGACTAGTGAGTAATAACCACTGCTAATAATCACTATTGACGATTGCTAAGGGTATACTGCCCTTACTATATTGCAGTCATGAACAGACAAGCAGCATTACGAACCGATATACAGCACCACTCCGTTGAAGAGCGGCTTAACTCCGTGACGCATGCCATAGGTGCCGGGATGAGCATTGCCGGGCTGGTGTTCCTGCTGATCATGGCGCGTCTGCAGAATGCTCCGGGGATAGTCTATGTATCCTTCTCAATCTACGGGGCCTTTCAGATCATGCTCTATCTCTCATCTGCCCTGATGCACCAGTTCACCGATATGCCGCGGGTGCACCGGCCGCTGCATATTCTCGATCAGGCCTCCATCTATCTGCTGATAGCCGGTACCTATACGCCGGTCTCTCTTCTGGCACTGCGCGGGGAGTGGGGATGGACAATATTCGGTATTATTTGGGGACTGGCTGTTCTCGGCATCATCATGAAATCGGTCATCTTCACCGGACGCCACATTGCCTCAGATCTGCTCTATCTGCCGATGGGTTGGCTGATTGTCGTTGCGCTGAAGCCTCTGATTGCCAGTATGCCGGCAGGGTTTTTTCTCTGGGTCTCTCTCGGTGCGGCAGCCTACACGATTGGCATCCTCTTCTACATATTCCGGAAGATACCCTTAAGCCATGTGATTTGGCACCTCTTTGTCATCGCTGGCAGCCTCTTCTTCTACATAGGTTTTGCAGCCTACCTGCTCTGAACCGGTCAGGGTCCGACTAGCTTGAGGAACTCTATCCGGGTTGCCTCATCGTCATGAAAGGAGCCGAGTACCGAGGAGGTGGTCATGAAGGAGTTCTGCTTCTCGACTCCCCGCATCATCATGCACATGTGCCGGGCTTCCATGATCACTCCGACGCCTTCGGGTTTCAGTTCATCCATCACTGCCCGGGCGATCTGCTGGGTCAGCCGTTCCTGGATCTGCAGCCGGCGGGCATAC
>CAZSBC010000123.1:0-9604 GCA_964605195.1 uncultured Spirochaetales bacterium
TATCGGATGAATAGCTCATTGAATGTTGCAAGTTTCCCGGGCAGTGGAGTGAAGCGGTAGCAACCTTCCGGCAGATAACCACGGGGAAAGGCCTGTTCAGTTTCGCTGCTCTCCTCAAACGGAAGTATCGTGGTCAGCTGACGCTTTTCAATCTCCTTGGTTATCCGTTCCAGTAATCCGACAAACTGATGGTTTGTACCAAGGATGAACTCAGAAGAGAGCATCTCCATATCCATCATGATGACAGGAAGGGTATGCTGACGCTTCCCTTCTGCAAGCAGTTCACCACGCTCATCGATTCCAAATAGACGCATCGACAGATCCCTGTCGATTGGGTAGATATGGATATAGGAGTCAAGCTCCTGCATCCTGAACGGGCAGTTCCTGCCACCCGCACCTGAGCTTCTTCCGTCATCTGTATTTATAACGACATTCTGTATGCCGCAGTTGTACAACGTCGTCACCAGATTGGGTGACCATATCTGTTCTGTGATCCAGGCTGACTTCGGACGCCTGCCGAAGCGCTTCCTGATATAGGTGATAGATTGCTCAAGCTGCCTTGCCCGATCCTTGAGGGGAAGTATGGAGAATATCGGATCATAGACGCCCCCGGCGAGCAGTTCAAGCTGTTTGCGCTTGACCATATCGAATATCAGCATATTGATCTCGGGAAAATCCGTTTCAAACCACTCAAGGATCGTATGGGAGAGATAGAAAATGAATTTAATCTGCTCATGGGCATAGAGGTACGTCAACAGCGGTTTGTAGCAGTGATGCAGCAGGTAGAGTTTGTCCTCTTCAGGCGTCCCGAGAGGTATTTGACTGTACATGCCAAGCATGATCTTCTTCTGCTTCATCTCTGCAACTGCTTTTTAGGTACAAAAAAGAATCCTGTACCTAAAGACAGGACTCTTTATATTGAAGACAGCGTATACCGCTATCTGATTTCCGTGGGACTTTAGTCAATCCTGCAGATTGAATTAGTGGGACAGGCTTCAGCCGCCTTGTCTCGGTCAACACCTTCCAACGAATACTCAAGCTGGGAAAGAAAGTTCGTAACCTTGAATCCTGATTCGGGAAACTTCCGTTCACATATTTTACAGCCAATGCACCCTACTTTGCAAGCCTTTTTCACGGCAGCACCTTTATCGAGAGAGTTGCAAGCCACAAAGTAGTCGGCATCATAGGGAATCATCTTCATAACACCGGTAGGACAGATGGCCACGCACTTGCGACAACCAATGCACAGTTCCCTGTTCACGGCAACCCGTCCGTCCTCAGTCTTTGTGATGGCATCGACAGGACAGACGCTGATACAGCTGCCCAATCCAAGACATCCGTATTTGCACTGCTTGTCACCCTTATGCAGCAGCACGGCAGCATTGCAGTCACTTACACCGCGATAGTCGAAGGAGTAGACCGAACGTTCTCGATTGCCGTTGCAGTGCACGCGAGCTACAAGTTTCACATCGCTAATCTCCACCTCCACACCCATGATATCGGATATCGCTGAAGCGCTGGCAGCCCCACCAGGTGGACAGAGACCTATTTCAGCTCCCTCCAGTACAATTGCTTCAGCATAGGCAGAGCATCCTGCGTACCCGCAGGCTCCGCAGTTGATGCCGGGGAGCGCATCCTCGACTGAGGTTACCCGTTCATCTTTTTTCACAGCCAGTTTTTTCGCAGCGAAGGCCAAGCCCGTACCAAGCAGGGCGCCGAGAACGGTAACCGAAAGAAATGCATAGAGAATATTTATTATCATACTATTATCCCAACAGATTAGTCAGCAGCGCCTTGTCGAACGCCATGAAAGCCAGTGCCATGAGACCGCCTGAAATGAAGGCAATAGGAACGCCCTTGAACGGCTTCGGTACCGGTATAAGATCCAGCTTCTCCCTGATATTCGACATCATCACAATTGCCAGCAGGAACCCGAGTCCGGCAGCAATACCGGCAACGAAACTTTCCAGCGCATTATACCTGTTAGTCACATTGATCAGGGCAATCCCCAGGACCGCACAGTTCGTGGTGATAAGCGGGAGAAAGATTCCAAGGGCCTTGTACAGCTGGGGCGATATCTTCTGGACCACCATCTCGACAAACTGGACGAGAGAGGCTATTACCAGGATGAATGAAATGGTCTGCAGGTAGGTAATCCCAAAGGGGACCAGAATATAGTTATAAACCAGCCATGTCACGATAGATGCTATAGCCATGACAAAGGTGACGGCAAACCCCATCCCAACGGCAGATTCGGTATTCTTGGAGACTCCGATGAACGGGCAGAGCCCCAGAAACTGCGTGAGAATAAAGTTGTTAATGAATACGAAGGTAATGATAATTGCAATATATGACATGATCAGCAGCTCCTTATCGTGATGAATACCAGTTGAAGAAGGCCTTGAGATAACCCATTACCAGCAGAGCTCCGGCAGAGAGTCCGAAGACCCGGGCAGGGGCACTGAAGAGACCGGGAATCCTGATGACACCGTCAAACGTGCCTACCGGCATGATCGTGATGGTTCCTGCGCCGAGCATCTCACGGAAGAGCGCAATGAGAATGAGGCTCAGCGTGAACCCTATACCCATGCCCAGTCCGTCGAGGATTGACGCGGTAATGGTGTTTCGATTGGCATACGCTTCAGCCCGCCCGAGGATGAGGCAGTTAACCACAATGAGGGGAACAAAGACCCCGAGACTTTCAAAGAGTGAGGGCATATACGCATGCATGACCATCTCCACTATGGTCACGAAGGATGCGATGATAACGATATATGACGGGATACGCACTTTCTCTGGTATGAAGTTCTTGAGAAGTGATACGAAGATGTTCGAACAGAGTAGTACGAAGATTACTCCCGCCCCCATGCCAATGGCGTTGATGACCTTCGAGGAGACCCCGAGCGCCGGGCAGAGCCCGAGCACGATAACGAATATCGGATTTTCCTTGAAAAGTCCCTTGGTAAATTCTTTAAGCATACTAGTATTACTCCCTGGTTAGGATATCCTGTTTTCTTACTCTATGGTTCTGACAAAAGCAGACCCTGCAGCAAGGGCCTTTGCAATCCCCGAGAAGGTGATTGTCGCGCCGCTGATACTGTCAGTTTCGGATGCCGAAAGATCGCTTTTTCTCACCGGTACAGGCTCATCCCCGCCCGTACCGATAAATTTCTCCATGTAGACAGGCTTCTCAGCCTCCTTTCCCAGACCTGGTGTTTCGGCATTCTTGAGCAGACGGGCATCAATCAACGCTCCGTCGCTGCGAAAACCAGCGATCAGATCCATCGGTCCCCCATATCCAGATGCAATGATGGCCAGGATGTAGCCGTTCACGGCACCGTTCTCCGCAAGAAGGTAGTAGCTATCAATCTCTGGGAATTCATCATCTTCCACTACCTGTTTATCGGCACTTACTGACATGCCGCCGGAGACTTCGGAGAGCGCTTTCAGAAGCAGCTGACGATTGTACTCAGCAATCTTGGGCTCCGTGATGAGATTGATGCAGGCAAGGGATACCGCCGCAACGGCACAGATCACTGCCAGCCTGAGGCTGATTCTAAGTATATCCTTCATGTCTATTCCCCCCTCTCTTTTTTTACGCGACCGAACAGTCTGGGTTTGACGTACCGGTCTATCATCGGAACAAAAATGTTCATGATGATGATAGCCAGGGATACGCCTTCAGGAAGTGATCCGAAAAATCGCAGCAGAAAGGTGAGAAAACCGGCTCCGATGCCGTAAATCAGCATTCCACGCCCTGTCAGGGGTGATGTTACCATATCAGTGGCCATAAACAGCGCCCCGAGCATCAGCCCGCCGCTGAAGAGGTTGAACCACACTTCACCCTGAAAGAACCCGTTTCCGAAAGACAACCCGCCAAACACCCAAGTCAGCAGGGCGAAACTGGCTATATAGGCAGTCGGGGTATGCCAGGTGAGAATTCTCCGGCTGAGCAGAAATATTGCTCCGACAATGAGCAGCAGAGCCGAAACCTCACCGATGCAGCCGGCTGTATTTCCCAGAAAGAGATCGATATTGAATTCACTCGGGCTGGATCCGAAGATTCCACCAAGTGTGTCTGCAATCGATTGCGCAGCCCGTGAGGCTGCATACCCCTGACTACGCAGAAACTCGGCTGTTCCGGTCCCTGAACCGGTCAGCTCCATCATGCCTGTCTTGTACATACCCAGCGGAGTAGCGCTGGCGAGGGCATCCGGCATGCCAGCCAGTGTTGCGGGTGTCTTCCAGCTGCTCATTCCGGCAGTCCAAGAAAAGAAGACGAACACCCGTCCTGCAAGGGCAGGATTCATCCAGTTGGCCCCCAACCCGCCGAAACTCCACTTCACTATGGCGATGGCGAATACCGATGCCACTACCGGGATAAAGAGAGGTACTTGAGGAGGCATATTGAAACCTATAAGCAGACCGGTAAGGAGCGCACTCCCGTCTGCTATTGTCCGTTTTCCCAAGGCGATGTTCAGCAGCCATTCAGTAAGGACTGCGGCTGCAACAGATACCAGCAGGGCTACGAGAGATCTGATTCCGAAAACCACCACTCCCCACACCCCGGCCGGCAGCAGGGCTATGACAACCAGCCACATTATCCTGGCAGTTGTTATCCTGCTGCGTACCTGCGGTGAAGATTCTATCAGCATTGCTGCACTCTGTTCTGTCTGTGTACTGTTCACTACTTCTTCCTCGCCATTTTCTTACCGAATTTAAACCCATGCACCAGCGGAATCTTGGAAGGACAGCTGTAGGCACAGCAGCCGCACTCCTTGCAGTCCATGAGATTCAGGCTCATGGCTTCGCTGTAGCTGGCGTGATCAATAAGTTTGTAAAGTTTTGTCGGCTGCAGCCCCATCGGACAGGCGGCAACACACTTTCCGCAGGAGATGCAGGGATTCTCATCGGCATAGTCCAGATCGGCCTTTGTCAAGGCAAGAATGCCGGAGGTTCCCTTGGTCACCGGTGTATCAAGATCAAAGAAGGCAAAGCCCATCATGGGACCGCCGGCAACCAGTTTTGCCGGTGGTTCCGTGAATCCTCCGGCCCGTTCGATCAGGGTGCGCATGGATGTACCGATTGATACCTGGAAGTTGCCGGGTGAAGCGATTGCCTTCCCGGTTACTGTGACACAGCGCTCCATCAGGGGCTTCTTCAGGAACACAGCCTCAAAGATTGCATAGGCTGTACCGACATTGCTGACCACCGCACCGATCTCTATCGGCAAACCGCCAGAGGGGACCTCCCGGCCCATGACGGCCTTGAGCAGCTGTTTTTCATCACCCTGAGGGTATTTGACCTTCAGGGGCTGGACCTGATAGCCATAGCCGCCCTCCGTAATTGCCTGCTCCAGAACGGTCACGGCATCCATCTTGTTTCGTTCGATTCCGATAATCACCCTGTCGGGGCTGATAATCTTCTCAATGACGGCTATGCCCCTGAGAATCTGATCGGCCCGCTCAAGCATGATTCGATGGTCGGCAGTGAGATAGGGTTCACACTCCACACCGTTTATTACCAGATACTCGGCATGCTTGCCCCTGGGAATGTTGAATTTGACATGAGCGGGAAAGGTCGCCCCTCCCATCCCGACAATACCTGCTTCCTTTACCATGGCAAGCAGCTCCTCCGGAGAGTGGTCATCCAGGGCACTCTCGGATGTCGTAAATGATGCCTGCTGCCCTGCAGAAGGATCGTCCCCGGAAAAAGCGGTTATGACAACCGCGTCACTCTCTATACTGTTTGGAAGCATCACTTTGACGATGTCACTGACTGTGCCGCCGATCGGGGCATGAATGTCTGCTGAAATGAAACTTGTTCCAGACCCGATCTTCTGTCCCCGCGCTACTTGATCGCCCTTTTTGACGCAGAGAGCAGCTGGAGCACCCAGATGCTGTGACATTGGTACCGTGACAGTTTCCGGAGTTTCCAGTATCTCAATAGCAGATCTGTTCGCAAGTGCTTTTCTTCCATGCGGATGTATGCCACCCTTTGGAAACGTCCTAGTTTTTAGCATGTGAAATGAACTCCTTTGGTTACCTGAGCCAATTGCAACATGGATACAAGCATTGATCCTGGATGCATACAGGGCAATCGGCTTTTTGACTTCTTGCTCACCTGTTAGGGCATTATATCGTGATGGGAGGATAAATGTAAATATATCACGAGATTTGAGATTGCATAAAACCGATAATTATATGGGATAATATTTGCATATTTATGCATTTATTGCATATTATTTGCTATATACCTCATAATTATTCAATGTATTTTTACGTAACAGAAATCCTAAAACTGTAATAATCAGTTTTTGGTATTTTCATTACGCTAGCGAATGTATAATATAAGTCTGATGAAAAGTGTGATCCGGTATGCAGTATGGAAACTGCGGGGCAAAAAAGTGTATGCACTCGTCGGGAGAAGCGGAACCGGTAAGAGTTTCCGTTCCAAGCTTGTAGCGGAGAAGTATGGAATTGAGCTGATCATCGATGACGGTCTCCTGATTAAGGGAGATAAAATCATATCAGGAAAATCGGCCAAGAAGGAGAAGGTATTTCTCAAGGCGATCAAGACAGCCCTTTTTGATGAGGAGGAACACCGCTCCGAGGTTATGGCTTCGCTGCAGAAGGAGCACTTCAAGAGAATTCTCATCATCGGGACCTCGGAACGTATGGTCCTCAAGATAGCCTCTCGGCTGAAACTCCCCGAACCGAACAGCATCTTCAAAATTGAGGATTTCGCCAGCAGAGAGGAGATTGAAACTGCCATAAATATCAGGAACAGAGAGGGGAAGCATGTAATTCCTGTTCCGACAATCGAGATAACCCGTAACTATCCCCAGATTGTCTATGACTCTCTGCGTATCTTTCTCAAACGTCGCCTCTCGACTCCCTGGAACAAGAAGGTGTTCGAGAAGACCATCGTCAGACCGGAATTCGGCAAGCGGGGAAAAATCACCATGTCGGAAGCAGCTCTCACCCAGATGGTCATTCACTGCCTTGATGAGTTCGACAGCGAGATCAAGGTAAAGAAGGTCCTGGTAAAGACCGAAGCCGACGGGTACAACCTCAACGTGAAGCTCAAGATGCCGATGAAGCTGCAGATATCGGGTACGCTGAGAGAGCTGCAGCGCTATATAGCTGACAGCCTTGAGCGCTACGGCGGGGTATTTGTCACCGAAGTGAATATTGAAATCGACGACCTCACTGCAAAACCATGACCTGCGGGGATCAGGTTGAAGCGCTCTGTTTCCTTGATTCGTTTCGCCTTGGATGGCCCTTCTTACGACGCAACGTATTTCGGCGGTAATTTTTCTGCTTTGTGTGATGCGGAGGATTCGGTTTACGAACCGCGTTCTTGGGAACCTTATGTCCTTCATTCCTGAATAGAATTGCGACCGTCTTCTCCACCTCATAGTTCGGCGGTGTCAGGGGAGCAATCAGCTGCTTGATAAGCTTGAAGATATCCTTGAAGAGCGCATGCGTATTCTCATACTCATCGGGGAAGGTGATCAGCGGACCGGCAAGCGCTGCTATCGCCCTGCTCTTTTTGGCTATCTCCTCCGGATGCTGCGTTACCTGTTCTGCGGTAATATCGGAGATAACCTGCGAGCCGGTATCCCGTATTTCAGCATCATATGCTTCAAGTGAAGCAAAGAGAGCATCGGAGACAGGATTGCGCCCTCGTCTGGGAACAGATTCCGCGATGATCGGCAACATGTAGGTCAGCAGCCCGTACTCATGCATGCTTCTGAGGATAGGGGCCGAATGTCCGGACAGGAGAATCTTGAACAGCTCCTCTGTCATTCGAGAGGTGGAGCAGCGCTGCAGCTCACCGGCATGCCTGCGGATAGCCCTGCGCAGCCGGAAGGGGATGCGGAACTGTGTTGAAGTTGCATACTTGATGCACCGTATCATACGCACTGGGTCCTCAACGAATGTCGTCTGCAGGGGAATGATGGAAGTAATCCTCTTCTCCCTGATATCATGCAGTGCGTTCATGAAATCAAACAGTTTTGACTCTACCGGATCGTAGTAGAGGGCATTAATCGTGAAATCCCTCCGGGCTGCATCCTCCTCAATTGTCCCATAGACATTATGCTCACCGAGTTCTCCCTGGTCCTTGGAACGGAAGGTGGAAACCTCAATAATCTTGTCCTGAAAATAGACATGCGCCAGTTTGAAGCGCTTGCCGATAATCCGGGAATTCCAGAACAGTTTCCGAATCTGCTTGGGGTAGGCGCTGGTAGCAATATCGAAATCCTTGGGGGTGATACCGATAAGCAGGTCACGGACTGCCCCGCCTACAATATAGGCATCAAAATTGCTCCGTTTGAGTTTCTCGATGATCTTGATAGCATCCCGGTCCACCAACTCGTTTCGTATTCCGTGTTCAGCCCGGTTATATATCATGGCGGAGGTGACCCGCTTGCCGTTCTTGTTTACTCTGTATCGTTTTAACATCTGTTGTATCACATTAACCGGCCGGATCAGATCTATTGAGGTGATCCTCTCCAGCATAATTGATTTTTACCATAAGCTCAGGTACTATAGCCAATACGCATTGTAAAGATAAATCAGCTGTATGACAATGCCATGACTCGCCAATCAGCTTTCTGAGGGTGATTCCGTACTGATCCAGAGGAAACAGGAGATTTCGATGCAGATTGCACCAAAAATATTGAAAGGGTTCAGGGATTTCTTCCCTGATCAGGAGATGAGACGTAGAGAGACTTTCGCCATACTGGAAAGGACATTTCGAAGTCATGGCTTCGTACCCATTGACACCCCCGCCCTCGAGTACCGGGAAGTCCTTCTCGGTAAGGGCGGTGGGGAGACTGACAAGCAGGTCTACGCCTTCAGGGATAACGGAAAACGAGATGTGGCACTGCGTTTTGATCTGACTGTCCCCTTTGCCCGTTACATGGCCATGCATGCCAACCAACTCAGCCTGCCTTTCAAGCGCTACCATATCGCAAAGGTCTGGAGGGGAGAGAATACCCAGCGAGGTCGATATCGTGAGTTCTTTCAATGCGATTTCGACATAGTCGGACTGGATAGTGTCGAAGCAGATTTTGAGATACTGCTCATCATTATTAACTCACTGCGGGCACTTGGTCTGCAGCAGTTTACCATCCGTATTTCCCATCGCGGGCTGTTCAACACCTATCTGCAGCAGCTCGGTATTGCTGATAATTCCGTTGACATCCTGCGGATTGTTGACAAGCTTGGCAAGGTCGGCAGAGAGGCTACGGTTGCCATGCTGCAGGAGGTTGTGGGAGAAGGTGCCGCAAAACAGATAGTCTCCTTCATCTCTGCCGGCAGAGCAGCTGACGGATCATTCCTGCACCACTCAGCTGTGCTGCAGAAGCTAGCAACTTTTGTGGGGCCCTGTGAACACCTGAGCAGACTGGAGAACCTCTTCAGGTACCTTGAAGCCACTGGCACCGAACAGCTGTTCGTTCTTGACCCCTCTATCACACGCGGTCTGGACTATTACACCGGCATTGTCTATGAGACGTTTCTTGATCCCCTCCCCGGTATCGGCTCCATCTGCTCTGGAGGACGGTATAATAATCTTGCATCGCTCTATACTAAAG
>CAZSBC010000124.1:0-9563 GCA_964605195.1 uncultured Spirochaetales bacterium
AGATGTACTGGATCTGCAACTCTAGCAGTTTTCCAGCTGAATCGCTCATTTTAGGATGATGTAAAACCCGAATTGCTAAGCTATTTGTAGTTAATGACATTGTGAGGAGCCGTGTGCGTTAGATGCGCAAGCACGGTTCTGAGAGGGTTGTGCGTTCAATCATGCTATGGAATAAATACTGTGGCACTCCCAGAGGAAACGGGGAGAAACAGAGAAAACAAACCTATTCCTAAGGTGTGAGAGACGCACTTCTACTCGACCCTTATACAAGAACACCAGCATGTACATACAATGCCAGGATTGCATTTCAGTATGATGCAAATTTGATGAGGAAAATGGTTTTGAGATAGGGAATATAGATGTGCTGGTTGATGATTACAAAGGCACAGTGTGCAGGAAGCTGTAGAAAGACTACAGGAAGGAGATCAGGTAATCAGGCAGTTATGCTCCAATGATCTCTCCGGCATCCTTCAGATTTTGAGGAATGGCCGTGTTCTTATTGCTGGGAATGAGGTGCCCGCCTAGATGTTGGGTGCCAATTTACTCGCTGTGGCATGTCCTTTCGGGTGATCGACCTGGACTTCAGTATCATCAGAGTAATGCAACCTTGACATCTGATACTGGAATTGGTATATCATAGGTAATGCAGGATAGTTTTTCCCGTTATCACGGGATCAGCTGTCAGCTCCGTAGGGGTGAAAGCGGTGATTAGTATAACACCGACTGAAATGAGCCTGTACGGAGACCGTAATAGATGGACTTGATCAAAGGACAGGTACCAGATGAGAACATACCTATTTCCCAGTGGTCATCCTTCGCCTTGGAGGCCGGGCCATGACCGTTCCTGATTTTATCCGCAAGAAAGAGCAGCAGATCCCCATTACCATGATAACCAGCTATGACAGCTGGAGCGCGGCGCTGATCGGGCAGTCCGGTATCGACTGCATCCTGGTGGGCGACAGCGGGGCTATGGTGATGCACGGGTTCGAATCAACTGTGTCTGCCACCATGGATATGATGGAGATGCATGTTGCCGCCGTACGCCGGGGCGCTCCTGAGAGCTTCATCATCGGCGACTTTCCCTTCCTTGCCAACCAGGGCAGCCAGGATGTCATCTATGACCATGCCCGCAGGCTGATGCAGGCCGGGGCGAATGCCGTCAAGATGGAGGGAGCCGGAAGCATCCTGCCGACAGTAAAGAACCTCGTAGAGGCAGGGGTGCCGGTGATGGGACACCTCGGGCTCACGCCGCAGTCGGTCAACCAGTTCGGCGGCTACAAGGTGCAGGGCAGGGGAGAGGTAGCCCATGAGAAGCTCCTTGCCGATGCCGCAGTCCTGGAGGAGGCCGGCTGCTTTGCCATTGTGGCAGAGTGCGTGCCTGCCGAACTTGGCAGGGAGCTGTCTTCCAGGCTCCATATACCGGTTATCGGGATAGGGGCAGGGAAGGGCACCGACGGGCAGGTCCTGGTGCTCCATGACATGCTGGGACTGAGCCCGGGCCGCAACCCCCGTTTCGTCAGGCAGTACCTCGACGGATCCAGCCTCATTTCTCAGGCGCTGCAGCGCTACTGCGAGGATGTGAAGGACCGAACCTTCCCCGACGATTCGGAGAGCTATCGATGATGAGGATTATCCGTGAACCAGAGGCCTACCGAAAAGAGATGTACGCATACCGCAGCAGCGGTAAGGCGGTGGGGTTCGTACCCACCATGGGAGCCCTCCATGCCGGGCACAGGAGCCTGCTTGAGAAGGCCGTAGCGGAAAACGATATCGTTGCAGCCAGTATCTTCATCAATCCCACCCAGTTTGACGACAGTGATGATCTCATATCGTATCCCAAAAGCTGGGAAAAAGACCTTGCCATGCTGGAAGCAGCCGGAACTGCCGTGCTCTTCGCCCCTGAAGGCGGAGATATCTATCCCGACGGGTACCGCTACACGGTAACCGAACGGGGGCTTTCGGCCAGGTTCTGCGGAGCTCACCGGAAGGGCCACTTTGACGGAGTGCTCACCGTTGTCATGAAACTGCTGCAGCTTACGGGCAGCTGCAGGGCCTATTTCGGCGAGAAGGACTGGCAGCAGCTGCTGCTGGTCCGGGACATGTGCCGGGCATTCTTCCTAGATGCCGCCATAGTGCCCTGTCCCACCGTCCGTGAGCCGTCAGGGCTGGCCATGAGCTCCCGAAACAGCAGGCTTTCGGCAGGAGAACGGGAGAAGGCAGCAGGGCTCTACCGGATCCTGAACTCCGGAGGGTCGTTGGCAGAGAAGCGGGCAGGGCTGGAATCGATCGGTTTCGAAGTGGAGTATCTTGAGGAGCATGCCGATGAGGATTTCGGCAGACGCCTGCTGGCAGCAGTCTATCTCGACGGTGTGCGGCTGATAGACAATATCGCTGTCTGACAAGGCAGAGGAGGTAGTTGTGAGGACCAGACATATTCTGCTCTCTATGAGCGGGTCAGTATCGGCATACAAGGCTGCAGCCCTGGCCTCGCTTTTAGTGAAAAGCGGGCATGAGGTGCAGTGCACGGCAACCCCGTCGGCACTCAAGTTCATCGGGGCCGCCACCCTCGAGGCAATCACCCGCAGGCGCGTCAAGCATGATATGTTTGCCGATGCCTCGGCAATAGATCATATCGAGCTTGCCCGCTGGGCGGACCTCATCCTGCTCTATCCCGCCTCCGCCGCCACTATCAGCCGCCTGCGCACAGGACTGGCCGAGGACCTCGTCAGCGCCATCTTCCTTGCCAACAACTTTCTTGTCCCGTACTGGATTGCCCCAGCGATGAATACCATGATGCTTGAGCATCCTGCCACCCAGGAGAATCTCGAGATACTGGCCTCCTGGGGAGCCCGGATAGTGGAGCCCGATGCCGGGTTGCTGGCCTGTGGCGAAGTGGGAACCGGACGTCTGGTTGAGCCGGAAGTCATGCTGAACGAGATCCAGGAGCTCTTAGCCGAATTATGAGAATTGTGATCACTTCCGGCGGAACCGAAGAGCCGCTGGACGGAGTTCGATATATCACAAATTTTTCCACCGGTGCAACCGGGGCAGGCCTGGCCGCCTACTGCTGCAGAGAGAGGGCGGAGGTGAACCTTCTGCACGGATATCGGGCAGTGACACCAGATCCTCATCCCCGTCTCCGCTGCCTGCGCTACAGGAGCTTCCAAGATCTGGATTTCTTGCTCAGGAAGGTGCTCAAGGAAGATGAACCTGTCGATGCCGTGATACATCTGGCCGCCGTAAGTGATTTCTCGCCGGTATCGATAGAGCTGCCGGATGGCCGGGAAATCCCGGCCGGCAGTGAGGGCAAGCTGCCGTCGGATCAATCCTCCCTGAAGGTCCGGATGGTGAGAAACGAAAAGATCATCAGGAAGATCCGTTCCTATGCCGCTCCGCGGAGGATACTGCTCGTGGGGTTCAAGCTGACGAACAGTGCCCTGGAGACGGAACGGAGCAGTGCGGTCCAGCAGCTCCTTGAGGATGCGGATCTCGATTACCTGATACACAATGACCTCAGCGAGATTACCGGGACCTCACACCGTACCGTCATGTACAGCGGGGCAGGCAGGATTATTTCCAGGAGCGAAACCAAGGCAGCACTCTATAAGACGCTGTATCGGGAACTAGCAACGAAGCAGGAGTAAGAGCATGGTATTATGCATAGATGCCGGGAATACCCAGATATTCTGTGGTCTGTACGACCAGGATGAGATTGTGCTGCGTTTCAGGAAGGTCTCCACCCAGTCCGCCTCCTCCGATGAGATCGGGCTCTTCCTACGATCTGCCATCCGGGAGAACGGGTTTGACCCAGAGTGTGTGGAGCGGGTGGCCTTCTGTTCAGTCGTGCCGGACATGAACCATGCCGTTATCAACAGCTGCAGGCGCTACTTCAGCCACGAACCGTTTGTCCTGAAGGCGGGAGTGAAGACCGGACTGAAGATACGCTACAAGAATCCCCAGGCTGTGGGAGCTGACCGTATAGCCAATGCCATAGGGGGCATCAGGCACTATCCCGGCCGGAACCTGATCATCGCCGATTTCGGTACCGCAACTACTTTTGATGTCATCAACGCACGGAGAGAGTACATGGGCGGTGCCATCATACCCGGAGTAAGACTGTCAATGCAGTCCCTTGAGGAGCACACTGCCAAACTGCCGAAAGTCGAGATCATCCAGCCGGAGCATGTATGCGGAACGAACACCGAGGAGAGTATCCAGTCAGGCCTCTACTATGGGAATCTCGGAGCCATCAGGGAGTTGATTTCCCGCCTGAAAAAGGAACAGTTTCCGCAGCAGGCGGTAACCGTTCTGGCCACAGGAGGCTTTTCCTCCCTCTTCCGGAATGCAAATCTCTTCGATGAAATAATTCCGGACCTGGTGCTTGACGGGATATTCTTTGCCCAGCAGTTGAATGATCCTCCGGGATAATTGTTTTCATCAGCCGAGAGCAGCGTTTTGCTGCATCCCGCGCAGCACCTTAGAGACCCCTTTCATATCCTCCAGCAGCGAGGCAAGAAGCTTCTGAGGCAACGTGCTGCTACCGTAGAGCACGCAGTTGAGCAGCAGCTGCAGGTCTTCACGGTGGAGGTTCTGCAGACCCCGCTCCATCCCGTTATCGGGAGTGATGGCCGGCAGCAGCTCGGGATGGGCGGCAATGTATTCCGAGATTACCGTAAGAAAAGTTCCCGGCCCACGGGACGGGAAGTAGGAGAGACGGAGTGAATCAGCTGCAGCAACTATGGAGAAGAAGCCCCTCAGAACAGCATCCTGCTCCTTACGTTTTCTCCTCGAAACTCTTCCGGGAGAGCTGTACCTGCCGGGAATCTCCCACTGCTTGAGCAGCTGATCATTACTGTGCGCTGTGAAGAGACTGCGGACAACCCTCCCGGTTTCAGCCAGGAAGTGCAGGCAGCCCCGCAGGAAGGCGGTCACGATGCTCGCTAACCGCCGCAGGGGATGCTTGCTCCCGATTGAGCGGTATACTGCCCCGGAGAACAGCGGCCGGATCAGGAAAAGGAGGAGAACTGCCAGCATGGCTATACCGATTGCCCTGAAAACCAGATCCAGCCTGATAACCCTCCGGGTTTCTGGCAGCTCTTCGATATACTGCAGCAGCTGATCAGCAGGGAACTGGCGGGGAAACTGTTCTGGCTGCAACAGCTCACGTTCAAATCCAGGCAGCTTGATCCAATCCACAAGAGAGGAGAGGGGAAATCGTGCTGTTCCCGGGGTCATCAGCAGGGCAATGAGAACGACAGCAAGTGTCAGCAGAAAAGCATGTACACCGACCCTTCTCTGTTCAGCTGAGGGGATCCGTACCCCCTCCTGCAGCAGGCTCTGTGCCCGCTCCATGGAAGCCGTGAGATACCGCATCAGGATATACTCCAGCAACAGCAGCAGAGTACCCATGGCAGTGAACCAGTGCAGCTGCACCCCTGCAAAGTTGCTGATGACGGCAGCAAGTACCATCCCGGAGGCATAGAAGGCGGCAAATCCCCTGGTGAATCGCATGGCCACGGTGAACTCACGGGCCTCGGTCTCTGTCTCCCGCATTTTGCGGGCCAGCTCGGCATGCTCCTTCCCGGCCGCGTACTGCTGCAGTATCTGCAGCGGTTCAAGGCTTGAGCGCAGAGCCCCGGAACCGAACCACTGCAGCAGGTAGAGCAGGAATACGGGGACCAGCAGCATGTTCCCCAATCCGATTACCGGCAGGGTAAGCAGCAGGATCAGCAGCAGTGAGAGGATGGATCGCCGCAGCCCTGCGGCAGTGGAGCCAGTCAGCTTCTCCTCAATGATATAGATGCCGCTGAGAATCTCCAGGATGCCGGTAACGACGGCAAGCAGGATGAGCAGTGCCATCCGGGGAAGCTCGCCCCCGAGATCCCGGATCCAGAAGAGCAGGGTGACCGTTACGGTGCAGGGCATGAGGAGAGCCGCCGAATAGACCGGGGTGTTTGAGAGTATCTGCTCCTGCATGGATGCAGGACTGCTGCCGGCTCGTTTCATGAACCCAGCCCCGTTACCCGGACCGCAGTTCCGGATGTGTCGCTGAAGAGCCTGGGTCCGTACTCGGTCAGCGGCATGAGCTCTATGTGCTGCATGCGCAGCGCGTCAAATGATTCCCGCTGTTCCCCGGGGGGTATCCAGGTAATGCGGCAACCGCGCCTGAGGAAAAGGTTTAGGACAGCGAGATCCGCGGATACCGGTCCTGCTATCATGATATGGTAGCTGCGGTCAATGCTATAGCCCGGATCCAGCAGGGCAGCAGTTATCTCGGGAAGCCCCTTGCCCGGATTCACCGCTGAGAGCAGCGAGAGAATCTGCTCGACCTGGTGGTACCCGGCGACCGGCGGCAGCTGCAGGTACCGGTCTCTCGGTTTCATGGTATCAGGGTGCAGAGCGGCTTCGCTGATAAGCCCGTTTGTCATTAGCCCTATCGGCTGACCGGTAGCGGCGAAGGCGGAAACCAGGGAGGCAGCGGCAGTGATGGTGCGTTCTATCCAGGCGGTACAGTGCCGCACGGGAAATTTCCCGCTATCAAGATCAAGCAGCAGGAGCGTCGGGGCAAGAAGCGTGTTGGCATACTCCATCGTCTGCAGGGTTGTGGAGCGGGCAGAGGCCTTCCAGTTTATACTCTGCAGCGGGTCGCCTGGAATGTAGTCCCTCATTCCCCTGTAGCGGTTCCTGTCCAGGTACTGTATATCGGGGGTGGGTGTCGGGCCTCCGCTGCTGCCGTGCCCGGGGACCAGCGCAACCGGCAGGATTTCTGGATAGATGATGATGCGGGTCTCGGTAGCGGGGAATTCCCGCTGCCAGGGGAAGAGTCCCAGCGGGTCGCTCCCGGAAACGGTTACCGGGCCCGCCGAGTAGATCCCGCGCCGGTATCCTTTCAGGGTGCTCTGGAGGCTGCAGCAGGTATGCCCCTTCAGTGAGATCAGGCGCTTGGGAAAATGGAGGAAGAAGAGGCTGGGCGAGGAGTCCGCGTAGAAGAGGGCTGAAACAGGCAGCCATCCCCTGTTGCTGATAGTGGTATCAAGTAGCACACTCTGGAAGGCATGGACTTTCACAACGAGAATTTCCCGTTCCACGCTGATACTGTGGAGGAGTGCCTGCGTATAGAGATAGGAGGCAAGGATTACCAGGAACAGGATCGAAAGTGTGAACTGCAGCAGCCAGCTTGGCAGGAAGAGCAGCGAGAAGAGCAGCAAGAAGAGTATCGGCAGCAGGATACCGGGACCACGGTTGGTCATTTACTGCTCCCTCTCACCGCGACGTGGCAGCGGAACCTCGATGTCATCAGCTATCTGTTGGATTGCCGCGTGTTCGGTGATTCCTTTCAGCAGCTGTTCCGGGGTGAGGATGATGCGTTTGGAAAGGACAGGAAGCAGCAGTGCTTCAATATCCTCTGGGATGACGAAATCCCTTCCCCTGAGGGAGGCCAGCGCCTGGCTTCCACGGAATAGGGCAAGGCTGCCCCGCGGGGATACGCCGAGCCTGAGTGCGGAGCTCTTCCGGGTTGCTGCGGTGATAGTGAGAATGTACCTTCGGATCTCCCCACTGACGTGGACCGCAAGAATACCCTGCTGATGGCTGATGATCTCCTCCATTGTGGAGACAGCTGAAACACTCGCTACTGGATGTTCGAGGGCATGGTTCTGGGACTCGAGGATGGCCGCTTCGGCCTCCCTGGACGGATACCCGACAGAGATGGTGATGAAGAAGCGGTCCTTCTGGGCCTCCGGGAGGGGAAAGGTACCCTCGAAGTCTATCGGGTTCTCGGTGGCAAGAATCAGGAAGGGGGAGGGAAGAGGCCTGACGCTATTCTCGATCGATACCTGCCCTTCGGCCATTGCCTCAAGCAGTGCGGACTGCGTACGGGGAGTTGCCCGGTTTATCTCATCCACGAGGACGATATTGGCTTCAATAGGACCTTTCCTGAAGGTGAAGTTCCCTTCAGCTGGATTGAAGATAGAGACCCCCAGGATATCGGCAGGCATGAGATCGGGAGTGCACTGAATGCGGGAGAAGGAGCCCCCGAGCGCAGCTGCCACCGCCCGGGCAAGTACCGTCTTGCCGACTCCCGGCACATCCTCAATCAGGATGTGCCCGCGGCAGAGGATGGCTGCAAGAATCAGTTCCACTGCCGTATGATTACCGAAAAACACACTCTCGACTGCGGTGTATATTCTCTCTGCCCATTCCTGTATCTGATGCATGCTCTCCTCCTGATACTGTGCAGTATACCATGGAAGCGGGCAGGTGTCCTGCTGTGATGCTGATTGTATGAGGTTCGGCAGTTACTGCCGGTTGACCGCTTCATCGATGAACGCAAGCATGTTCTCCAGGGGTACATCCCCCTCGACGGCATGGGCCGGGGAGAAGATGTACCCGCCCGCAGCACCGGCCTGCAGCAGCATCCTGGACTCCTGCCTGACATCCTCAGGGGAGCCGTAGGGAAGGGTCTGCTGGGTGGAGAGGCCGCCGTGAAAGCTTAGCCTGCCCCGGTATCGCTGCATCAGAGCGTGGGTATCCATCACCTCCGGCTGAAAGGGGTTGAAGCAGTCAACGCCGATAGCTATGAGCTCATCGAAAAGTTCATCGACATCCCCGCAGGAGTGGATGAAGACATATTTCCCTGCTGTCTTGACCTCCCGGTACATTCTCCGCAGTTCCGGTTTTATGAAGGCGTGCCAGATGGCCGGTCCCATGATCAGGCCCTGTTGCTGTCCCCAGTCATCCCCGAAGCGGACAGCGTCTATATCATGGGAGCAGGCAGTTCTGATCATGGCGATATGGTAGTCCGCAATTGCACCGAGCAGCTGCCTGGCAAACTTGGGCTCAAGGATGAAATCCATCAGGAGCTGTTCCATGCCGCGCAGCGTCCAGGCCCGTTCAAACAGGGAGAAGCCGATGTTGAAAATCCTGAAGCCGTCTTTCCCGCTTCGGATCGTCTCCTCAATGCCCTCATAGAACATGGGATTGTATGGGGAGGAGAACTCGAAGCCCCTGAGGGTGGGTTCGCGCAGCTGCGGATGCTCGACTATCCCGATATCACGGTCGACCGATCTGTTCCAGATGACATTGAAGTGATCCCTGAAGCGGCCGTCGCCGATATCCTCCACAAAGCCGACCACGTCCCCGAAGTTGATGAAGTGATCCTGCAGGAGGTCATCGAGGTCGGGACTGCCGATATATTCCTGAAGCTTCTGGAGGGCTTCCAGGGTAAAGCTGAAGGACCACGGCACGTATGCCGGCCGCCTTCCCTCGAGCACATCCAGTATGACCTGTCGTCGTGACATAGAGACTCCCTGTCGCGGGGGGGTATTCCCCTCATTATGGATCTTACCGGTTTAACCGCGTTTCCGGAGAAAACCTCATCGGTGTACGGAAGCAAACCTGCCATCCATGTGTCCAGAAATGCTTCCTTGGCAGCCATTGATGGCCAATTGCCAAGAAATCCTTTGCATGAAACAGATCAGGGCGTGGTATAGTAGGTACAGTTTGAGTAAGCAGTGTATGTAATTGCTTCATTGAGGATCTGATCTCATGCATTATACACAATC
>CAZSBC010000125.1:0-9465 GCA_964605195.1 uncultured Spirochaetales bacterium
CCCCAGCAGATGCCAAGGGTTGAGGCTACATGCTCATGGGCATAATCCAGAATAGCGGTGAATTCATTCCAGTAGGTCACCTCCTCGAAGGGGATCTCCTCCACCGGTGCTCCGGTGACGATGATGCCGTCAAATCCCCTGTACCGGATAGCTTCGGAAAAGGTACTGTAGTAGGTGTCCAGGTGTGCCTTGTTGCTGCTGCTGTAGGTATGTGTCTCCAGACGAAGCCATACCGGCTCTATCTGGATGATGGATCTGCCCAGCGGGAAGAGGATGTTGAACTCATAGGATTCTGCCTGTGGCATGATATTCAGGATACCTATCCGCAGTGGCCTGATATCCTGGTGCTCAGCCTTCTCCGGGGTGATGCAGTGCACTCTGCGCTTCTGGAGTGCCGTCCGTATATGATAGTTTTCGGGAATGATGATGGCCATGGGATCTCCTTTTGGGCAGCTGCTATCGGGTCAGGGCCTGATCCAGATCGGCGATGATATCGTCAATGTGCTCAATACCGATTGATAAACGGATCAGATCGGGAGAGATGCCCGCATCCCGCTGCTGCTGTTCACTCAGCTGGGAGTGCGTGGTGCTTGCCGGATGGATTGCAAGGGACTTGGCATCCCCTACATTGGCCAGGTGCGAGATGAGCTTGAGATTGTTGATGAAGCGCTCTCCCTCTGCCCGACCTCCCGAAGCACTCTTTACCCCAAAGACAACCATGCCGCCGTAACCGTGTTCCAGTTGTCGCGAAGCCAGGGGGTGGGAGGCATCACCGGGAAGACCGGGATATCGCACCCAGGCGATCCGTTCGTGGTCATTGAGGAACTTTGCGGCTGCCATGGCATTGTCGGAGTGGCGCTCCATGCGCAGAGCCAGAGTCTCAAGTCCCTGAAGAAATATCCAGGCATTGTCCGGGCTTATGCAGACACCAAGATTGCGCAGCGGTACCAGACGCATGCGCAGGATGAAAGCCAGATGGTTTAGATCCCCCAGGTCACGTGAATAGCGGATATCGTGATATGACGGGTCCGGTGCATTGAGCAGACGAAACTTGGGATCGGTCCAGTCGAATTTCCCGCTGTCAACGACAATTCCGCCAATGCCGGTTCCGTGACCTCCCATCCACTTTGTCAGGGAGTGGATGACGATATCGGCTCCATGCTCTATGGGACGGATCAGATATGGGGTGGTGAAGGTCGAATCGACGGCTAGGGGAAGATGGTGCCGTCTGGCTACCCGTGAGACTGCCTGCAGATCAATCACATCAAGGGAGGGGTTCCCGATTACTTCGGTGTACAGCAGTCGGGTCCGTTCGGTTATGGCTGCTTCGAAATCCTCTGCCTTCCCACCGGGAACAAAGCGTACCGTGATACCGAGTTCGGGAAGGATGGAGTCAAACATGGTATACGTTCCGCCATAGAGGTTGGTGGAAGATACCACTTCATCACCCTTCCCGCAGACATTTATGATGGTGTAGAAGATAGCTGAGGTGCCCGAGGAGAGTGCCAGTGCAGCAGCGCCGCCTTCAAGGGCAGCTACCCGCTGCTCAAGCACATCCTGAGTGGGGTTCTGCAGTCTGGTGTAGATATTGCCGAGCTCCTTCAGGGCAAAGAGGTCGGCGGCATGCCTGGAATCCCTGAACAGATAGGCACTGGTTCGGTGAACGGGAGTAGCTCTCGCTCCGGTTTCATCAACACTGAATCCTGCATGCAATGCTTTGGTTTCAAATCGGTAATCCATATCACGGTTCCTTATATATCGTTTTCACTGGAATCCTTGAAGATCCAGGTCGAAAGGTAACGCTCGCCGGTATCAGGCAGGATCACGGCAATGCGCTTCCCGGGGGATTGCTCACGTTGGGCAAGAGTATGGGCAGCGGCGACGGCAGCTCCCGATGAGATACCGACAAAGATACCCTCTGTTCTGGCCAGTCGGCGGGTCATCTCCCCGGCTGTCTGTGAAGGAACCCGGATAACTTCATCTATGATGTCCCTGTTGAGGACATCGGGGACAAATCCGGCTCCTATTCCCTGGATCTTATGGGGGCCGGGCTCTTCTCCGGAGAGTACGGCTGATTCGGTTGGTTCCACGGCAATTATCCTGATGCCGGGTATTTCCCGCTTGAGCACTTCACCAGTACCTGTTATGGTGCCGCCGGTACCTACGCCGGCAACGAAGTAGTCCAGGCGGCCTTCGGTATCACGAAGAATCTCCAGGGCTGTTGTTGAGCGGTGAGCCTCCGGATTGGCCGGGTTACGGAACTGCTGGGGCATGAAGCTCCCGGGATGCTCAGCGGCGATCTCCAAAGCCCGGGCAATTGCTGCATTCATACCGCCCTTGGCAGGTGTCAGAACCACCTCCGCCCCAAGGGCCTTCAGCAGATTCCGGCGTTCGATGCTGAGCGACTCAGGCATCGTCAGTATCAGTCTGTATCCCCGCGAAGCGGCGATATAGGCCAGTCCGATACCTGTGTTCCCACTGGTGGGTTCAACGATCAGGCTCCCGGCGGAAATCTTACCATCCCGCTCGGCGGCATTGATCATTCCGAGGGCTATGCGATCCTTGATGCTTGAGAGCGGATTGAAGCACTCAAGCTTCCCAATGATCTCAGCACCGGTCTCATCTGAGAGTCCGGCCAGGCGAAGCATAGGGGTGTTACCGATCAGTTCGGTGATATCGCGAGCTATCTGCATATCTTCTCTCTCCTCCATTATATCGTGTAGATGAACGGATCCTTCATGACATCCATTTCCACTATCTTCTGCAGGGTATACTTGCTGAGCACGGAGTGTATGGCTTCATACATCTCGCCCCACACTCCCTTGGTGGTACAGATTTCAGCAAGATCGCAATTCCCGCTTTCAATGCATGGCACAGGGTATATGGTGCCCTCAAGGGCCTGGACCACATCAAAGAGGGTTATCTCTTCCGGGTTCCTGGTCAGCGTATACCCGCCCTGGGCACCCCTGATGGTATTGATCAGTCCGGCAGCCTTCAGCGTCACGAGGATATTCTCAAGATAGGAGTCCGGAATATGCTGTGCTTCGACTATTTCCTTGCGTTTTATCGGCCTGTTTTTGTGCGTCTTGGCAATTTCAAGTATTGCCCGGGCACCATACCGGCTTTTTGTTGATAGTTTCATGCGCAAGCCTCCCTTAAAGTTCATAAATATTATAGTAATAGTGAACAATACATTGTATTGGTCAGAAAGTCAACCAATCTCCCCGGAAAACGTCCATCTAGCCACAATTAATCATTGTGATAATTCATTATTTTCCTCTATAATGGGTACCATTCATAGTTGACTGCTGCGGCATATTTCACTGACTGGCCTGCAGATGCCTGTGAAAAGGAAGATATGATTGGGGGTGCGGATGTGAATACTGCCTTACAGCAAGAACTGGAACTACTTTCACACCATGCAGTGAACATTGTAAAAAATCTGAATGTATATCTTCTCCCTGCCTATATGAAGCCCGATTTCCCTGCGGTTATCGAAGCTATCGGCATGATGCGCAAGGAGGCTTTTTCCGAGAAGGGTGCCGGAGGGGATGATGAGCTTGATCTGGATCCCTACGACGAGCACTACCACCAGATGTTTGTCATCAAGCTCGATACCATGGAGATGGTGGCCGGATACCGCTTTTTCGTGCATGATTCCCTCGCTACCAAGAAACTCGACATGAATCGCCTCTTCGATCTGGATAAACTGCTGGGATCTGAGAAAAACCTGCCCTCGATCGAGTTGGGCCGGAGTTTTATCGTCCCCCGGTACCAGAAGCAGGGTACGATATTCTTCTCCCTCTTCTCGGGCCTCGGGGTCATTGTGAACATCTTCCCGGAGACCAAGTACCTCTTCGGAAAGATAACTTTCTATCCCGGCAACAGGCACAATGGTGATGTGCTGAGGTTCATGGAGCTCTATCACCCCGACCATGCCCAGGCCATGGTATCACGGAATGATGTCCATATTCCTTCAGAAATTGATTTTACCGGACTGACCTACAAACGGGCGTACCGCAAGGTGAAGGACTACATGCCTGAGATCCTCAAGATTTATCTCAAACTGGCTTCTCCCGAGTATGCCGTTGTCTCCGGGACGGCCCCCAATCCGGAGTTCGGCAGGGGGATCATGGAGACTGCCTTCCGTATCTACTACCCTGCAATAACGGAGTGCTGGCTGAACCGCTTTGTAACTCCATATCGCCTCCAAAGCAGCGAGATCACGATCAGCTGGCAACCAGAGTAGTCTGCAGTTGCATTCCAGCCATAATTTTGATAGAGTCCTCTCATATCCGAACAGCATAAGCAGTGTCGGCAGCGCTGGCCAGAACTGTGTCACCAGGAGGTAATATGCATGTAGTCTGTCTTGATCTGGAAGGGGTTCTTGTCCCGGAAATTTGGATAAACGTCTCTGAAATTACCGCAATCCCGGAGCTGGCCGTAACGACACGTGATATCTCCGATTACGATGTCCTGATGAAGATGCGGATCGACATCATGGCCCGGCATGGCCTGCTGCTATGTGACATCCAGAATGTCATTGCCAGCATGGATCCTCTCGAGGGAGCCTTTGACTTTTTCCAGACTCTGCGGTCGAAAGTGCAGGTGATCATCCTCTCCGATACCTTTGAGGAGTTTGCCTATCCGCTGATGCGCAAGCTTGCCTGGCCTACGCTGTTCTGCAACAATCTTGTTGTTGATTCCGGAGGAGCCATTACCGGATACAACCTCCGTCAGGACAACGGCAAGAGAGAGGCCGTCAAAGCGCTTCAGTCGATCAATATGAAGGTCTTTGCCGCCGGGGACTCCTACAATGATGTGACAATGCTGCAGGCAGCTGACCATGGCGTGTTATTCCGCTCTCCGGGATCTATCAGGAAGGAGTTCCCGATGCTGCCGGCTGTGACGGAGTATGATGAGCTGCTGCGGTTGGTGGAGGAGTTTACCGCCTGAAGAGCCGTTACATCAACTCTAGGATAAGCCCCTCAACGGAATCGGCAAAATCGAGGGACGGGTGCAGGTTGACCGTGATGGCATCCTGCGGCTCCTCAAGGACCTGGAACTCCCTGGCCAGCAGTTCCGGAGGGAAGAAGTGTCCTGAACGTCGCTCAATCTGCTGCTGAATCGTTTCGAGATTACCCTGCAGATATATGAACAGCGGGGAAGTGCTGAGGTGGGTTCCCAGGATGGTACGTTCGGATTCGGTCAGGGCCGCGGCCGCCAGGACGATCCCATCGGCATCATTGTATTCAGCCAGTTTTCGGGAAAGTGTCTGCAGTATTTCCCGCTTCTGATCCGCAGTTGGCTGGAATCCGATTCCCATCTTATTTATATTTGCACCACTCTGGAAATCGTCCTCATCGATAAAGGGCAGATCAAGTCTCTCAGCCAACAGTCGCCCGAAGGTGCTTTTACCGCAGCCGGAAACTCCCATAACTATCAATACCAGATTCATGGTGATTCTCCTCGTACAAGATTTTATGCCCGTGGTGGACAGCTGTTCCTGTCTGTTGCAGAAGTATTGCTGATGTACAGTATACCTGCTGTTGCGCGATCCTGAAAGGGTGATGAGAAAAAAAGATATCAGAATTCAGGTTGTCGACGGGAGCTGAGCAGCCTATATCCGGCTCTCAGCAGCAGGGCAGTGGCGATGGTGAAGCTGGTCAGGATGAGCAGCAGTTGGAAGAAGCGGGATTCCCCGAGCTGCCGGTAATCAAAGAAGTAGTAAATGTAGTACCCTGTCCGAATCCCGTAGAGTATGGAGATTGCCAGATAAAGCAACGGATAGGCGAGCCAGGCAGCGATTGCCTGCAGTGGAAGAGGGCGGTTGCTGGAGAACAGCAGCCAGTCAAGAAGGAAGGCTGCCGGGGTGACTCCATGATTTATGTTGAGAATCACCGCCTGCAGTGGGGATGATGCCATAATCCCGTCAGCAAGCAGCAGCTGGTAGATACTCCCGGTCATCAGGATATAGAGCGTCAGGGCTCCCTTGATCGGGGGGCTGGCAATCCACTCTCCGAAACGGCTCTTTCCGGCTGTCAGGGTGATCAGCCACCACAGCCAGACAAGGAGGTTCGACTGTATGGTGAATGTTGTGAGCAGGAAGGTCAGGTCCCCGCTGAGTACTCCTCGCAGAACCAGAGCTGCAGTTGACAGTGAGAAGAAGAGGATCCTGCAGGCACTCCTGCACTGCTGTTGTGACATGATCCATGCTACCACGGTTTTTTGTCTTTGTCAGCGAATCTCTGCATGGCCCACAGGAAGAGTCTCGTATCATTTTTTCCTATTCTATGGCATAATACTATTACACAGTGAGTGACAGCCATGATCGTATAAGAAGGTGGAGTGATAGTGATATGAAGAGAATGAAGATTGTCCTGGTACTGCTGGTTATCCTGCTGGTTTTCACCGGATGCAGGAAGACGCTCTATTCAATTGCAATTGCCGTTGACGGAGATGGTACGATCGAACACGATGTTGATCTTGCCGGCATCCCCGAAGGTACAGAGGTGAACCTGAGGGCTGTTCCGGAAACAGGGTGGCGGTTCCTGCGTTGGACCGGGGATGTCAGTGGGGGCAAGGCCGAGATAGCGGTGACTGTCAGCAATAATCTCTCCTTCACCGCTGAGTTCACCAGGGAGACTGTCGATGTTTCGGTTGAGGTGCAGGGTAGCGGCTCGGTGCTCGGCAGGGCTATGAGTGAAGTGGTCTTTGCCGGGGATACTGTAGTCCTGACGGCAGAGCCGGATAGTGGCTGGGAGTTCTCCGGTTGGAGTGGCAGCCATACCGGGACGGACAATCCCCTGGAGCTGCAGGCGGAAAGAGATCTGCAGCTTACCGCCCTGTTTTCCAGGATACCGGTTGCCGTTACATCCGTAACCCGCGGGAGCGGGACGGTTACCGTCAGCCCTTCTCCCGAGGAAGGCCTCTTCGTGGGTGACAGCATTACGATAGCGGCTGCCGGTAATGCCGGGTGGCATTTTACCGGTTGGGAGGGAGCTTTTGCCGGGAGCACAAATCCCTTTAGCACCACTGCCGAAGCTGAAGAGGTCCGGCTGGTTGCCTCATTTGCGCGGGATAACGAGATTGCCTGGAGGCTGCCGCTGGGGGGTGAGATCTTCTCGACCGCAGCCGTGGATGACAGCGGAACAATCTATATCGGGAGCGAGAACGGTGCCCTTACTGCCGTCACCCCTGACGGTAAGCGGCTGTGGAGCTACCAGACCGGCGGCGGCATCAAGTCCAGTCCCGCCATCGGATCGGACGGTGCCATCTATTTCGGCAGTAAGGACAAGCGGTTCTATGCCGTCTCCCCTGTAGGAGAACTGCTCTGGAGCATCGAGACGGGCGGAAGCATCGTCTCCAGTCCCGCTGTCGGGTCGGATGGAACCATCTATTTCGGCAGTGGAGACCGCTATCTCTATGCCCTCACACCTGACGGGGAAATGAAGTGGCAGTTCAAGTGCGGCAGCATGATCAGCTCAAGCCCTGCTGTCAGCGGCGACGGAATGCTCTACTTCGGCAGCATGGACAGGTATCTCTATGCCCTGACAAACGAGGGTGAGCTTGCCTGGCGTCTCAAGACCCCGATAGGTATCGAGACAAGTCCTGCCATAGCTGCGGACGGAACCGTTTACTTCGGAAGTTCCGACCGTACCCTCTATGCCGTCAATCCTGAGGGGAGCGTCAAATGGCAGTTCCCGACGGGGGGTGAGATCTTCTCCAGTCCTGTCGTGGGTCCAGACGGTATCATCTATTTTGGCAGTGACGACTACTATCTCTATGCAGTTGACCCTGAAGGAACTGGGCTCTGGAAGTTCAGGGCCGGAAGCATCATTGCCGGCAGCCCTCTGGTAGGAGCCTCGGGAACTGTGTATACTGCTTCAGATGATGCCTTTCTCTATGCCGTTGGAGGCAAAGGGGAGTTGCTGTGGAAGATCAAGCTGGGCGATTCAGTCTATGCCAGCCCGGCAATGGGCCCGGACGGGAACCTCTACATAGGGGCGCTTGACGGGAAGCTATACAGCCTGGCAATGTATTATGAGACGTCGGTTGCCGATGCATTCTGGCCGAAATTCAGGAAGAATATGTCCAATACCGCGAAGTAGGCGTAATGTGCAGGGCAGAATAGTGCTGCTGCTGTATATTCCAGATGATGAGGTGAGTAATGGCTGTTGAAATCAAACGGGTGGTGACGCGCAGGGACCTGCGCAAGTTCATACTGTTTCCTTTCTCCATCTACCGGGGGAATTCCTACTGGGTTCCCCCGTTGCTGATGGATGAGTACAATGCGCTGAGCAGGGATAAGAATCCCTCCTTCGAGTACTGTGAGGCCGAACAGTGGCTGGCATACAGGGATGGCAGGCTTGCAGGTCGGATTATGGGGATTATCAACCCCAAGGCCATAGAGAAGTGGGGAGTGCGCTATGCCCGTTTCGGGTGGGTCGATTTCATCAATGACATGGAGGTTGCCGAGGCCCTCTTCAGGACTGTCGAGAACTGGGCTCTTGAGCATGGTATGGATGGGATTCAGGGACCGATGGGCTTCATCGATACCGATCCCGAAGGGATGCTCATTGAGGGATTTGAGGAACTGGGCACCCTTCCGATGATCTATAACCACTCCTACTATCCCGAAATTATTGAGAAGCTGGGATATAAGAAGGATGTGGACTGGCTTGAGTTTGAGATTGCCTGCCCCGCAGAAATTCACGAGAAGGTGCTCAGGGTGAATGCCCTGGTGCTCAAGCGCAGCGGGTTGCATATTGCGCAGGTGAAGAATCGCCGTGAACTGGCCCGGCGCTATGGCAAACAGCTCTTTGAGGTGATTGACGATGCCTATAGTGAACTCTACGGGACGACTCCCCTGAATGAAAAGCAGGTTGATGCCCTGATAAAGCAGTACCTGGGATTTGTTTCGCTGCGGTATGCCAAGATAGTTGTCGATGAGCATGACCGGGCTGCTGCTATCGGCATTGCCATGCCCTCACTCTCCAGGGCCCTGCAGAAATCCAGGGGTAGAATTTTTCCCATCGGTTGGATCCATCTGCTGCAGGCCATGCGGAACCCGGAAGGGATAGATCTCTACCTGGTTGCCACCCGGAAAGAGTTCCAGAACCGGGGGCTCAATGCTCTGCTTATGACTGAAATCACACGGGCTGCCATAGAGGATGGAGTGAAATATGCCGAGACTTCCGGTGAGCTGGAGACAAATGAGAAGGTCCAGCAGCTCTGGCGCTACTATGATGCCCGGCAGCACAAACGGCGCCGGGTCTTCATCAAGTCACTTGCAGGGGACAGTCACTCCGAATCCTCGAACAGATAGAGAAAATCACCGTACCCGGAGCTCTCCATCTCTTCAACCGGAATGAAACGCAGGGCTGCGGAGTTTATGCAGTAGCGCAGCCCGGTCGGGGCTGGTCCGTCGTTGAATACATGTCCGAGATGACTGTCGGCATACCT
>CAZSBC010000126.1:0-9412 GCA_964605195.1 uncultured Spirochaetales bacterium
AGGCTATACATGCCACAGCTTATGTGGGACCGACAAAGAGAATGGAACAGATGGGCATCTATCAGGGATTCCCACCAAAAGAGCTGGGAAGTGATAAAATCAAGCTCTGTTTCTATGAAATCCTCATCTGTACCCTGTACAACAGCCTGGTTATCTGCAACCATGTGCGGTTGCCTTATCGATTTGATGTTCAGGTATTGGTTCGGGCTGTAAGCGCTGTTACAGGATGGGAGTATACCCTGGTAGAGCTGATGAAGGCGGCAGAGCGGTCTTTGACCATGGCTCGCTGCTTCAATCTGCGTGAGGGAATGACTGCTGATGCCGATACGCTGCCCGCCCACTTTTTTGACTCGATATTCCGGTCAAAGGATCTTGAACCACTCGATACAGATGACTTTTCAGAGGCAGTAGTGCTATTTTATGATATGATGGGATGGAGCCTTGATTCAGGTATTCCAGGAAAGGGAACCCTGGAGCGACTTGATATCGGTTGGATTGAGAATTCAAGAATGGAGTGAACAGTGGCAACAATTAAAGATCTTGCTTTGGAAGCGAAAGTTTCGATTGCAACAGTTTCCCGATACCTGAACGGTAAAATCACTATCAAGGATGAAACCAAGAAACGGATTGAAGATGCTGTCGAGAAACTCAACTACCGCCCGAACTATCTTGCACGCAGCCTTATTCTCAATGAGACTGAGACAATCGGTGTTGTGGTGCCTGATATACTCAATCCCTATTTTTCAGGATTTGCAAGAGGTGTTGAGGATGAGGCAAAAGCAAGGAATATCAGCGTTATCCTCTGTAACAGTGACAACGATGTCAAGAAGGAGAAGGAGTATCTTCACTGGCTGCAGTATAAGAATGTTGATGGAATAGTCCTGGTTTCCACTGGGCTGAATCATGAGTTTCTTGAAGGGGTAATTGCCGGCGGCACGAAAGTAGTTATTGCCGGAAGAAGAATCAGGAATTTAACTGCTGATTTTGTCTCGATTGCCAATGTTTCAGGAGCCCGTGAAGTGGTAAACCATTTGATTGGACTCGGGCACCGGAAGATAGCAGCCATTACTGTGTCTCACCATATTTCAACCAGTACCGATCGATTCAAGGGGTATAAAAATGCCCTGAAAAAAGCCGGTATCGAGTTCCGCAAAGAGCTAGTAATTGACGGGGAACGGTTCCGTTACGAAAACGGGTATGAAAGCATGATGAAACTGTTGGAGCGAACCAGGGATTTCACAGCAGTATTCGCTTTCAATGATCTGATGGCCATTGGTGTGATAAATGCGCTGCAGGATTCCGGTATATCCGTTCCTGATGAGGTCTCAGTCGTGGGCTTTGACGGGCTGCAGTGGGGGACCTGGATCAGGCCTGCCTTAACCTCATTTGAGGTGGCACCCTATGAGTATGGAAGCAGAACAGGCCTGCTGCTGCTCGATCGGATTGCGGAACCGGCTCAGGAGTGCCGGCATGTCTCGATAACTGGGCAGCTGGTTGTTCGCGATTCCACTGCGCCAAGGAGCAATGCATGACATCCAGGGAGCGGGTCTTAGCAACATTCGAAGGGGAGAAACCGGATCGTGTCCCACAGGATCTCGGCAGTACCATTTGGACAACGATGGATGGGACTTCCTATGGGCATTTGAAGCATTATCTTGGGGTAGCCTCTGAAACGCACTACAAGAATGTAGCCTTCAGGGCTGTAGAGGTTGATGAGGATATCCTGCTACGTCTCGGCATTGATACACGGGGACTTACCACCAAGGGGCCTGCTGGTTGGCAGGATGAAATCTCTCCCGAAGGAATCTATATTGACGAGTGGGGAATACACAGGGATGTGAAGGCGTCGGCTGCAATTGTGGAGCACCCCTTTTCCGCAAATGATTTTTCCCATCAGTTTCTTGAGGAGTATAAGTGGCCTGACGGTACCGATGTGGGCCGTTTTGAGGGGTTTCAGGATATTCTTTCCCGATGGCATGCAGAAAGGGAGTACGCTACAGTGCTCAATATTTTCGGCGGTTTCACCACGATGAGCTACCTGCTGCGGGGAATGGATAATTGGTGCCTGGATATGCTTGCTGAAGAAGATCTGTTTACTGACTTGCTTGACCGGACGCTGAAATTTGAAATGGATTCTGCCCGGACTGCACTGACAGCTTTGGGAAAGTATGTCGATATTGTGGGGATTGCCGATGATTTTGCAGGGCAGGATGGGTTGTTCTTTTCTCCCGGACATTTTCGCCGGTTCATCAAGCCGCGGATGGAGAAACTTATCGGTGTCATTCGTGAATGCTGTGACAGCCGGATACTGTTTCACAGCTGCGGATCGGTGGTCGATATTATTCCAGACTTAATTGAGCTTGGAATAGATGGTCTGAACCCTTTTCAGGTAACGGCCAGGGGGATGGATCCTGATTCGCTGGGGAAGCTGTACAGGGGGAAGATTGTCTTCTGGGGAGGTATAGATACGCAACAGCTAATGCCGAAAGGGACTCCAGAAGCTGTTGCGGGTGAAGTGAAGAGGATTTTTCAGGCTATGAACGGAGAGGGGTATGTATTGGGTGCAGTTCACAATATTCAGGGAGATGTTCCCCCGGAAAATGTGATTGCGCTTTTCGGGCAGCAGTAAGTTTTTTTTGCTTAATAGGAAAAAGCTTTTACTAAAAGCATTAACATATAGCTGTCCAGCAATCGGCATATTGTAGGGCCGTGATGGTATTAGGAGAGGATAGATTCTTACATGGTTACAAAACACTGGGAGGGAGTGGTGAACGAAATCCCTGCAGGTGAGAAGCTGAATAATTAATACTCAAAGAAGGAATAAAAGCATGGAACTGGAACTTAGATCAAAAACTGCAATTGTAACGGGGGGTGCCGGGAGCATCGGGCAGGAGATCTGCCGGGTGTTGGCCTCTGAAGGCGTCAGGGTCGTTATTTGCGATTACCGCAAAAAGGAAGCTGGGACTGAAATTGTCAGGCAGATTGAGGAGCAGGGTGGTGAGGCCTTTTATCATGATACGAATATCATCGAAGGGGCTTCAGTCGACGCTCTAGTGGAGGAGACCCTGAGACGCTTCGGGGGAGTCCACTTTCTTATAAACTGTGCCGGGGTCGCCTTTGGCCATTACGTGTGGGAAACCCCGGAACAGGAATGGGATACGACCCTTGATATCAACCTGAAAGGGACCTTTCTCACCTGCAAGGCGATAGTGCCCTACATGATTGAGCAGCGCTTCGGCAGGATCGTGAATATCGCCTCCCTCGTCTCTTATCAGGGTTCCTTCCAGCATGCCCATTACTGTGCATCGAAAGCGGGGGTGATCGGGTTCACCAAATCCCTTGCAAGGGAGGTCGGTGAACACAATGTTTGTGCCAACTGCATCAGCCCCGGAAGAATCAAGAGTACCATGGAGCAGGAGCGCCAAAATACCGAGCAGGCAGCCTGGATTGCCCAGACACCGCTGAAAAGAATGGGTATGCCCCTTGATATTGCCAAAGGGGTACTCTATCTCTGTTCCAGCCTCGGATCGTTCGTCACCGGGGAGACGCTTAATATCAATGGCGGTATCTGGATTGGCTGAACTGGGTTTGTTTTGTATGAATCACGGTAGTCTGAGCCCCTAAGGGATGTTATGGAATGGTGACGGTAAATAACAAAGGGATCCCCTATGAACCGGGAATGACTGTGCACACCCTGCTTAATCGGAGGGGTTTCCTGAGTTTCGGCACTCTGGCTGTCTATATCAACGGAACACACATTCGCAGCAGCAAAGAGTACCAGGATGTGCAGGTGAGCGACGATGATAGGATTCAGGTTATTGACTTCTTAGGAGGAGGCTGATGAAAGCACTGGTCAAGCAGAGCATGGAAGATGACAATCTTTACCTGAAAGAGGTCCCTGAGCGGAGGCCCGGACCGGATGAGGTGAAGATCAGAGTAGTTGCAGCAGGATTATGCGGGACCGACCTGCATATAAGGAAAGGAGGTGGGATGAATATCACCACCCCTGTTACCCTAGGGCATGAGTTCTGTGGTGAAATCGTGGCGATTGGAAGTGCCGTGACTGCATGGGAAGTCGGGGATCGGGTTACAGCCGAACCGCCTGCCAGTACCTGCGGTGAGTGTGAGTTCTGCAAGCGGTTGATGCCGGCCCTCTGCAGTAAGCGGCAGTCCATTGGCAGTGGTGTTGACGGGGCCTTTGCCGAATATCTGGTGATTCCGCAAACGAGGCTGCATGCCGTTCCGGAAGAAATAGACTGTGTTGATGCGGCAGTCCTCGAACCGCTTGCCTGCTGCACCCATGCCGCCCTGGAGGTTGCTGATATCCATGTTGGCGACAAAGTACTGATAGTTGGACCGGGACCTATGGGACTGCTGATTGGGGGAATCGCAGTGGCATCCGGAGCTGAGGCGGTACTTATCGGAACCGAATCGGATACCGAACGTCTTGAGCTGGCGAAGGAGCTGGGAATCCATGAAACGGTAATAGTCGGACGTGGTGCCGAGAGGGATGCCGAGGTGCTGCAATCTTTTTCAGAATGGGATTTTAACACCTGTTTTGAGTGCTCGGGGACAACCCCGGGGTTAAAAACTTGCATTGAACTGGTAAAAAAGCTGGGCACCATCATTCAGGTAGGATTGATGAAGCCCCTCCGTGATATCGATCTGGTGCAAATAGTGAAAAAAGAGATCACCTACCGGGGGTCTTTCGGGTCAACCTACTTCTCATGGGAGAAGGCCATCAGCCTTCTGCGGCTGGGGACAGTCAGTACCAGGTTGCTGGTAACAGAGATTCTACCCCTTGAGGATTGGGAGAAGGGTTTTGACCTGATGGAGAGAAAACTTGCCTGTAAGGTGATACTGAAACCGTAGGAGAATACTATGTTACGAAGTAAAAGTGTCCGGGGCGTAGCCTCAGCCGAACGAAAATCTCTGCTTTATGCTTCGGGTGTATCGGGAGATGATCAGAAGAAGCCGTTTGTTGCGATAGTCAATTCATGGAATGAAGCCAATCCAGGGGTCCTCCATTTCCCCACACTTGTGAAGAAGGTTAAGGAAGGTATCCGGGAGGGGGGAGGTGTCCCCTTTGAACTGCCCACCATGGGCCTGTGTGATGGCATTGCCCTGGCAAATCCCCAGTATATCACTCCAAGTCGTGATCTGATCGTGAATGAGGTTGAAGTGATCATTGAGGCGAACAAGTTTGACGCCATGGTTATGCTGGCAACCTGCGATAAGATCATTCCGGCGTACCTGATGGCCGCCGGTCGACTGAACATACCTGCGATCATCGTTACCGGCGGGTATATGAAGGTAGGCGAGCACAATGGTAAGCCCTGCACCTTCCTGGAGGCAGGCAAGAGTGTCGGCCAGTATGAGAACGGCAATATCACGGCTGAGGAGCAGGAAGAGATTCTCAAGGGAGCATGTTTTGCAGGAGGCGCCTGCTCCATGATGGGAACGGCTAACAGTATGGCCTGCATTGCTGAAGCTCTTGGCATGTCGCTGCCAGGGAATGCCACCACACCCGCCGACGGCAACTTCCTGCTGGATTACGGCAAGCAGGCCGGTCTGCAGATCATGGAATTGCTGGAGAAAGATATCCTTCCTCGTGATATTATCACCAATGTCAGCATGCGGAATACTATCCGGATTGTGATGGCTGTAGGAGGATCGTCGAACGTACTGATTCACATTCCCGCGATTGCCACCGAGAACGAGCTTACGATTGACTGTCTGGAAGAGTTTGACCTGGCAAGTCAGGAAGTACCTCTCCTCATCGGGGTGGCCCCGAATGGCCCCTGGTATATGCCAGATTTTGACCGGGCGGGTGGGTTGAAGGCCTTGCAGAAGCATCTTGCTGACCATGGGAAAATTGATCCGCAGGTAATGACCTGCACCGGTAAAACTGCAGCTGAGAACTGGGTCGGGGCGGAGATTGCCGATCCCAATATCATCAAGAGTGTTGATGAGCCATTTCAACCGGGAGGCGGGTTGGCTGTCCTGAAGGGTAATATTGCCCCAGAAGGCATCATTGTGAAGCAGTCGGCTGTACACCCCTCGATGCGTGAGAGATCCGGTAATGCACGGGTTTTCTGGAACGAAGAGAGTGCCATAGATGCATTAGAGAAAAATACCATCACTGATGGCGACATAGTCTTTATCCTGGGGATGGGGCCGAAAGGGGGTCCGGGAATAAAGACCGTCTATACGTTCACCAGCTTTCTTGCCGGTAAGGGACTGCTTGAATCTGTTGCCCTCGTGACCGACGGAAGATTCTCCGGGGCGACAGAGGGGGCATGTTTCGGGCACGCTTCTCCCGAGGCCGCAGCCGGGGGAGTGCTTGCTGTTGTGCAGGATGGAGACCGGGTAAGTTATAGCATCTCGAATCGCACAATTACTCTTGAAGTGGATGATGAGGCCATTCGGGAGCGCCTGAAACAGATTGTCATTCCCGAGACAGCGGTTAGGAAGGGCAGTTATCTTGCCCAGTACAAGGTTCTGGTCCAGTCTCTGGGAAAAGGTGCCGTTTTGGGAGAACGATGATTTGGTAATACATGATCATATCCATGCAGTCATAATCGGCGGTGGTACGGCTGGACTGCGTGCCGGGGCTGAGTTGTCCGGCAACGGCTTAGCATCCCTGATTCTCTCCAAAGGGCCGCCCTGCCGGGGGATAGTGGGTATGAATGCCCTTCTGGAAGAAGCCGATGATACCAGGGAGCTCTTTCTTGGTAACACTCTCCAGGCTGCTGCAGGGATCGGGGTGAAAAATCTTGCTGAGAAGATGGTCGACAACTCAAGGGCTGAGCTGGCTTACATGGAACAGCTTGGACTTGATTTTCTCCATGACGAGCGCTACAGGCCCCGGAGAACTTCAGGAAATTCTGCACACAGAACGGTGTATACGACAGATAGAACCGGTGAAGAGATAATCGAAGCCCTGGGTGGGGCATACACCGGGCAGGGTGGGTATATGGTGCGGAATCGTCAGGCAGTATCGATCATTACTACTGACGGGATAGTATCGGGAGTTCTTGCTGTGGATCCGGGAACTGCCCAATTCCATCTCTACCCCTGTAGTGCGGTTATTGTTGCCACAGGAGGGCTGGGAAATCTCTATACCCACAGTACCAACAATAGCTCATTGTCCGGTGACGGTCTTATGCTTGCCCTTGATGCAGGAGCTCTGTTGCGTGATATGGAGTTTGTGCAGTTTGAACCGTTCGCCCTGATGCTCTCAGGGAGTGACAGTTTCTTTTCACTCTCCTTTCTGCTTGAGGATAAGCCCCAAATATACTGTGAGCAGGGCAAGGCTGTTTTTGCTGATGGAGAGGTGGAAACACTGACTAAAGCCCAGATATCCCTGAAACTGTTTGAGAGAATTGCGGAACTGCGGCATAAAGGGGCCACAGGCCGTCTCTATTTCGACTGTACCCATATACCGTCCCATAAGCTGCAGCTGCATGGCAGGCTCATCGATGTTTGCAGCAGTGTCGGTTTCTCCCTAGATAAGGATCCTCTTCCGTTTACACCAGCCCAGCACTATCTGCTAGGTGGCATTGCCGTGAATGAGCGCTACGAAACAGCAGTGCCAGGTCTGTTTGCAGCTGGCGAAGCTGCCGGTGGTACTCATGGTGCTGACAGGCTTGCAGGGAACTCTGCCCTTGATGCGCTCGTTTCCGGCAATCTGGCAGCAGCTTCAGTTATTCGCTATCTGATTGGGGGGATTGAACAGCAATCAGTGGAGCAGGCAGTGAATCAAACTATGGAAGCTGCCCGAAATACGCTGGATGGCATCCTGCAAAAAACTGGGGTATTCAGCAGAGTGGATTATCAGCAGAACCTGCAGCAATTGCAGCAGCTGATGTGGGACTGTGCCGGAATTGTTCGCTGTTATGATAATCTGGTTCTGGCAAGGGATGGGATCAAGAACCTCAAAGAACTGCAGACCGAATTTATTAGGGATTCTCCCGTATCCTTATCAAAGAACAACTATTCTCCAGACGCATTGGGAATGTACTTTACCTGGTCAAATCAGCTGGCAGTAGCTGAAATGATCGTTGCAAGTGCAATGATGCGGGAAGAGTCACGTGGTGTCCATTATCGAAGCGACTACCCATATATGGATCCATCTCTTGAAAAAAGCATCATGGTTAGGAGAGTGCAGGGCAGTGAAGGCTATCGGATTGAATGGAGTTGAAGTGAGTTCGATTGGAGATGCAGTGTCCGTTAAGGCCGCATCCTATGATCACTGTTTGAGAGAGTTTCTCTTTTCTGCCCGTAAGACTGCAATACACAGCGTATTCGAATCGGTTATCAATATCATCTGGGATGAAATGGTGATGGGAATTCATTGCCTGGAGTACTACTTCCCAGGATGCCTCCGGCTTGCTCCAGAGAGATGGCGCATGTTGAAGGATTCCTGCAGCAGCTTGCAGCCAGGTCATAGGGTCCTGATAGATAATGGGCTGATTTGGGTATGTAATGGAGAAGGGGAAGCAGTTGTGACAATTGATGTCATATCTGCTGATTCAGGCAGTTTGCATGCTCTAGCCATATCACGACAACTATCATTGGGCTGCCTGCGCGAAAATCTCTCGAGACTTGCAGGGGGCAGCTCAGCTTACGGTCCAGTCTCCGAACAACAGAACCGTCAGGTCAGGCGGCAAACCGAGTATCAAGGGAAACTCTATCTTCTTGCAGAATTGTGCAGCAGCGTGTTGTTTGGAACAGGGTACCTTGCTGATTATCCAGCACATCCCTTTACAGAGAGCGGAAAGAGAATTCTGTACCAGATGATACAGTCGCTGCGGAATCAAGATGAGCAGGCCTTATTGGAGGCTGCAGTATCTCTTGTGGGGTTCGGCAGCGGTTTGACACCAACCGGTGATGATATCCTTACCGGATTTCTTGCGGTCAATGCCCTTTTGGGGCCTGGAGGGATTGGGGCTACATTCTCCCGGCTGCTGATTGGGGAAGCTGCCAAGCAGACAAATCCAATTTCGTTCACCTATATGAAGCTAGCTTCCTTAGGCAATATCTCTACTCTGCTTTTCGAGGTGATTGAGTCCGCCTGCAGGTGTGAGTACCAGGTATTCATTGCTAACCTGCTTAGCCTTATGCGTTGGGGAAGCAGTTCTGGAATCGATACCGCAGTTGGTGCTATCCTGAGCCTAGCTGCTGTGGTACTGCATGCTACTCAACCATAATTGTTTCCTGCAGGCAGTATTGCTGTCTGCAGGAATACAAGCTGTTTACCGGTTGCACTCAGGATGACTTAAATTGAATGACAAGCATCGGTATCCGCCTTTTCTGGATCATATCCGCATATGCCATCACAGCAGTGCATACAGAGCATTGAATCGTCAGATATCAGGGATCCGGATAACCGGAAGCATCTGGGCATCAT
>CAZSBC010000127.1:0-9360 GCA_964605195.1 uncultured Spirochaetales bacterium
GCCGGATACTGGAGAGAAGGGAGGAAACTCTATGAAAAACAAAGTTACATACAGTGATGCTCCTGAAGAGATTCATGATGCACTGCTCAATGCTGAAGAGATTGAAGATTTTTTACCGCCTCCCGAGTTACTGATTGCCAAGGAAGAGACAAAGAAAAGCACTATATCTTTGTCAAAGAGAAGTATCGATTTCTTTAAGAGTGTGTCAGAAGAAACCCATATCCCATATCAGCAGATGATACGGAAAGTTCTGGATAACTATACAGAGCATTATTCCAAATAATATGACGCCAGAATTATATGAACCCAGAATACTCACTGGCTGACACCTATTGCATAGAACCAATGCACCGCAAGCAGAATGCGTAATTCACCTTTACCATACATGCAAGCTTATTGTATTTTTCAATGAATGAGGAATTCTTGTTCTGTTTCCCCTTTATAATAACTACGCACGGGATTCCAACATTTTCTTCAGCCTGAAGAATCTCCCGATGCAGTCATCCAGCCTGAAACTGGGAATCTTCTTCAGATAACTCCTGATGGTATTGTTCCATGGTGCATACCAGTATTCGGGAATGGCATCTATCCCATGATGGGCCCCAAGGATACTGCCAACGGTTGCCGCGGTGCAGTCATTGTCATATGCCATGGCAACAGTCTGTGATATTCCATCAGTAAATGAATCTTTGCCAAGCATAGTGCCCCAGATAGTAAGGCAGGCGTTGTTGACCGCATGTACCGGGTTCATACCGCTGAAACGCTCCGATACGGCGCGATGTGCATCTCTGAAGTCCCTGATGGCAGGGATTTTCTCTATTGCCCAGCATACCTGGCCGGCAAACTCGCACTCCCGAGGTATATAGTGCAATGCCTCCATGAAGACCTCTTCCAGACTCATGTCACTGAAAGCCAAGGAGATTGTAGCTGCGAAATACACCGCACTGTAGATTCCGCTGCGCCGGTGCGAAAGGAAAGCATCGCGATAGGCAAACTCGGTCGCTCTCAAGGGATCTAGGGGATGTACGTAAGCCCAGCCGTCACAGCGGATTGCGGCCCCTATCAGCTCCTGATCGGGGTTCATGTATTCCCCAGCCTGCTCCCATGAGATTCCGGCATTCATATTGTTAAGGGCCTGCCGTTCTGCCGTGTAGGTGCAGCCGATGGGCAGCAGCTCCTGCCACACCTTCCCGACATCCTCAGTGGTGAAATCCCTTCCGTAGCGCTCCATGACAAGCATGCTTATCAGGGTATACATGATATCATCATCCGGGGGAAGCTCCCGCATGCTGCCAAGGGTAAAGTCCTTTGCCTTTGCAACCTCGTAGCGGGGCACATATGCAGACGGGGCATCAAGCCAGTAGTTCTGCGGAGGGAACGGCATCCCGATTATTTCAGCAAACTGCTCCAGCCGCTCAAGGGTCAGGAGCTCTACCGGAGCACCCAGCGCACATCCTGCAAACCGCCCGATGATCGCACCTTTGAGCTTACTGAAATAGCGTTCATCATCCAGAGAGCCATAGCTCTCACTGCCGCTGCTCTCTGACGCCTCTCTGATAGCCTCAAGGGTATCAGGTTCGGCTTCCCTGGAAGCAGATCCCTGCAGCCCGGCCAACTCTGTTACCTTTGCACCAAGCCACTGCGCAATTTCAAGGAGATGGTCTTCCAGATCAATACACCCCATCTCAGTCTTCAGCTGCAGGTAACCGTTTATCTTCTCTTCATAACCAGACAGTTTTTGCGGATATTTCATGCTCAGCCCTCCCTGGATCGGCAACTAATCATCACCGTACCAGTAAATTCAAAAAAATCATACTGGTTTTTCGGTAATTGCACCATTCCATCTTCACCTGCTCTCTTTATTCCGGATAAGGACCTTTCAGCAACTGTAATTACAGGGAATGCAGCCAACATGCAGGTCAGTTTCCGGTGCGTTTCTGCAACCAATACCGTTCGGTGTAACTACTTCAGCCAAGACGGTGTTTACTGTATTGTACATACGTACTGGATCAGCACATCTTGAATCAATACAAAAAGTCAATTCACTACGAACAGAAATAATTGCTGCTATGAAATCTGGAGAAAATAATGAAAGCAGTTAAGAGAATGAGTTTGTCTGTCATTATGGGCATAGCCATAGTCGCCTTATACCTTGCCGGTTGTTCCCTTTTCGGCGGGGGCTCTGGATCCATCAGCCTCAGCCTTACTGACGCGCCCATCACCGATGCAGAAGATGTTGAGGGGGTCTTTATCACCATTGATTCCATATCCTATCATCTTGATGATGCGTGGATAGATGATACCAGTTTCAGCGGACCGCAGCAGTTTAACCTTCTGGAGTTGACAGGAGGGGTTGTAGCGCCCCTGTCTGATATGGTTATCGATGCCGGGGTCGTGACCCAGATTCGCTTCAACCTGGCTGTATCCGAGGATGGTGAAGCCGGCAGTGCTGATCCTGCCAGCTACATCGCCATTGACCCGGATGGCACAGCTGACGGTGATCCGTCAGATGATGAGAAGCATGAGCTCTTCATCCCTAGCGGTGATCAGACCGGCTACAAGGCAAACGGCCCCTTTACCGTACCATCCAACGGAACGGTGGAGATCACTGCCGACTTCGACATACGGAAATCCGTAACCCTTACAGGCGGAGGGAAATACATATTGCAGCCAACCATCCGCCTGATCGTCAACAACCAGGCTGGAGAGATCACCGGTTCGTTCGCATATGATGAAACTGATCCAACCTACACCGACTATGTAATCTTCGTCTATGCCGATGGTGAGTGGGATTCCACAACCGAATCAACTGATTTCCCCGGTGCCGTTACCAGCTCAGGGCCAGCTGATTCTGATGATGATACTGTTCTTGATACCTATGTGCTGCCCTTCCTTGCTGCGGGAACCTATGATCTTGTCGTTGCCGGCGTAGCCGCTGACGGGACCTATACCGTTGTCGATGACACGTCCTATGTTGACATCGTTGTCGAGGCAGATTCCGTGACAACCGAGAATATCGATATTGCCCCTGCAGCTGAATAACGGGGATCTTAGCAAGATATGATAACATGGCTACTGGTACATGTTGTCATTGCCCTCCCGACATGGGATGTGCAATGGCCACTGTATATCTTTAGTGCTAGCCGAGATATCACTGATGATACTGTAGCTCAGATCTGCATGCTGAATCCTACGCAGGCTCGGAAGCAGCGCAAATACCCATCCTCAGCAGTTCGATGCCTTCCGGATAGACTGTTTCGTTGCCTTCCCAGATGTCGGGGACTGTGAACACCCGGTTGAGGAAATACCCGGCTGCGCCGACGGCAACGGCCTCCTTGCCGCTCTCCGCTATCTCAATATCACATGCAACCGTATCATCATAGAGCCAGTTATCCTGGATCTCCTCCCAGAAAATCTCCCGCATCCGGTTTCCGTCGAGGACGAAGGTCCCGAATATCTTGACCATCGACATGTTCAGGGTATTGACCAGCAGGGCAATGTTTCTTCCCATTTCCCGGACAACCTGCTCCCAGACCCTGTTGTCTGTGTAGAGTGCATTGAGCTCTTCAAGGCTCAGCGCAAACTGGGTCGGGTTGTTCTCACGCTTGAAGACACTCTGGAACTCCCCTGCGGAAAACTTCTCCCCATGCAGCACACTGTCCTTGATCACCAAGCCTAGTCCGACCCCAACGCCCTTGATCTCCGAGATATCCTGTTCCACACCCCATCCGGTCCGGCGCAGCTCTGCCAGCAGGCAGATGAAATTACGTTCCCGGTTTGCTTTCTTGTCCATGATGACATTCCAGCAGCAGCAGTTGGCATCGTTTTCTATGACAACCGGAAAGGGATAGTGTTCAGAGGCAAATTCACGAACGTTATAGGCCTGATGGACGTTCAGGGGATTGGAGGAGATGAGAATACCGGAATAGGGATCCACCTGTCCAGACACTCCCAGCCCGACTCCAATAATACTATACCCCTTGTCCGTCATGCGAACCCTGGCTGTATCGATTGCATCCCTGATGGTCGGCTCCAGGGAACTGTCGCTGGAAATGCTATTCGAAGTGAAGGTATCAAGCAGTTCTCCGTTCAGCGATACTGCAACGCCTATCCATCCGTCAGTCTCTATCTCTATGCCGATGACAACACCCTTCTCGGTGTTGAGAAACAGCCCGGTAGGTTTACGTCCCTTGCTCGTGGTCGCATCAGGACTGTCTGCAAGCATCACCAGCCTCTCGTCCAGAAGGGTTGAGACAATCTTGGTGATTGTCGATTTATTGAGATTGAGTTCGCGTGAAAGGCCGATACGACTGATTCCCGGATTCATCCAGATAGTATGCAGAATTCGGGTCGCATTAACATTGACATCCATCAGCGCCATATACAGCTCCTGTCACTCACCTCTACGTTGATACACACGGACATAATCAATTTCCATGCGTACAGGGAAGATAGCATCATCTACACCCTGGGCCCCTCCCCAGTTTCCTCCGACAGCAATATTCAGCAGCAGGTGAAAACGCTGGTCAAAGGGCCACTCCCCGTAACCGGGATCAGTACGGTTGTCAAACGGTGAAAACTTCAGATACTGCTTTCCATCGATGAAAAAGAGGATCCCCTCCTCATACCACTCTATCGAGTAGATATGGAACTCTGAGAAGGCTGTATCAATATATTGAGATTCACCAATCTGGGTACCTTTCATATGATTATACTGATCGGTATGAACGGTACCGTGAACTACACCAGGATCATAGCCGACATGCTCCATGATGTCAATTTCTCCACTTGCAGGCCACTGTCCGTAGGTCCAGTCGGTGGGAAGCATCCATATGGCAGGCCAAGTACCTCTTCCTGAGGGGAGCTTTGCCCGCACCTCAACTTTCCCGTAGAGCCAGTCTCCCTTATCCCTGCTGACTAGCCTGGTTGAAGTGTACTGACTGTTTGCGTAGGGCTCTTTCCTGGCTTCAATAACGAGCACACCATCGTGAACACGCACATTTTCACCCTGGGTGTAATACTGCAGCTCATTGTTGCCCCATCCATGGCCACCAATATCATAGCTCCATTTACCGGGATCCGGAAGCCCGGCATATTCAAACTCATCTGCCCAGACCAGGGAGTATTCAGGGCTTCCCTTCCCAAATAGGTCAGGTCCAAGGTGTGATGTACAGGCTGCAGTAACCGTTAAGATTCCTGCTATGATCAATATCGCGGCTGTGTACCGCCCTCTTCCCATGTGCCCTCTCCCGGTCTGCTGCCAGCTCTTTCTGATGCGCATAACTGCTGGAACTTTACTGCAGAAATTCATCCTGAATTCCGGAAACATCCATCTGCCTGCCAGGTAATTATGCAGTAGGCAGAGAATCAACAGAGCCCAATATCTGCCTGGTTTATATGTTTCCGATACAAACTAATTAACTATTACATGGGTATCCGTTCATGTCAAGAGTACCTTACCGGTTTTGCAACTGCTGGGCTTCTCTCGACAGCTGCCACTGCCCGGTGATTGTCGTACCTTGCTGGTCAGCTCTTCGGCAGCGGCTTTCCGGATGTTAAGCTGTAAATATGATGTAAATTCATTGTGAATGCTCCGGGAGAGCGGTATAATAGACTTGGAGAGTGACAGGGGTCTGAGGTTGGCAACGTAACCGTATATCTGCACAGGGATATCATGACAGCAATACCATGCACCCCATACTCTGCAGGTAGGGAATCTGCATGACACAGACTCTGCCTTCCGATATGGAACGGAACTCCCTATTCATACTCCTCAACTTCTATCACCGCCGGTAATGCTGCATGCAGCAGATTGCATGCGAAGGAGGTAGCAGTATGGCTGTTATCACAATATCAAGACTGATCGGCAGCAACGGAGAGGAGATAGCGAGGGAGACAGCTGAGCAGCTGCACTATCGCTATGTTGACAAGGATCTCATCCAGGACATCATGAAGGAGTATGGTGTCGTCGAGTTCAAGGATGTCTATGATGGGAAGATGGGTTTCTGGGACAAGTACTATCACTCCGCAGAGGAGATTGTTCAGCTGCTCAATGAGATCATTCTCTCAGTGGCAAAAATGGGAAATGTCGTCATTGTGGGCAGGGGAAGCTTTGTCTGCCTGCAGGCCTATGATGATGTCATCCATGTTATGGTTCATGCCCCGCTTGAGTACCGTCTACAAAACATCATGCAGGAAAGGGATTTCTCCGATCGTGCCGAGGCAGAACACTTCCTCAAGCGTCAGTACCACATCCGAAAGACCTTCATCGAGCACAACTATCGGGTCAAATGGGATTCCATCCAGAACTTCGATCTGCTCTTCAACACGGCAAAGATCACACCAAGAGAGGCTGTTACATGCCTCCAGCAGGCTGCAGTTACCCTGGATGCAACCATAGCAGCTGGTTCCGTGGCAAATACAACCGACAATATCCAGACGGAAATGATTCTTCAGGAAACAGTGAGAAAATTGCTCTAGCAGCTTTCAGCATTGAAGGAGCAGCACTCGATAATGTCGAAGAGAGTTGAACGCTATATTATATCAGGCCGTGTGCAGATGGTCGGTTTCAGGTTCTTCGCGCAACGGCTGGCACAGCAGTACGCTGTTACCGGATACGTACGCAACCTTTCAGGGGGTGCTGTTGAGGTCGTTGCCCGCGGGTTACCCGAGCCTTTAAAACAGTTCAGAAACCAGCTGCAGCAGGGTCCTGTAACGGCAGAGGTGACCGGTTTCACCAGAGAAACCTTCCAAGGGGATACAAGTCAGCTCACCTCGTTTACTATCAGATGGTAGCAATCTATTGTCATGCATCCACGTTTTTACAAAGGACAATTTCGCATTACATAACTTCAATAATTTCAAGGATGCAGTGTTTCTATTCCTGCCTGAGCAGCTGTATATTATGGTGCCGGCAGAGATCTATAGATGGTTTCTTCTTCAGGCAGATCACATGGTAATTCATCCCGCACTTGCCGCAGCGGGCATAGATGAGATCCGTGATTGGCTGTTTGCAGACGTTGCAGTACAGTGTTTCCTGTCTAACATGTGCAGCACTGGCAGTACTGCTTTCCCGATTAGCGTGTTCCTTCATAGGCTACCCTTTGCATCATCTATGCTTTCATGCACATATTTACTCACGCAACCACCACACCACTGATAATTATTATACAGGGTTATCACTCTATTGTATATACTATTTTTTATAGAGCCAGGGAATTTTCCGCAGATGATTCAGCATGTCTGCCTCCCCCTGCTCTATGAGGTTGGTCTGCTTGAGCTTGATCGGGCTCTGTCTCTCAATGTCTGTCACCTGAAAGCCTATATCGGCCATATCCAGGCTTCGACGTATCTGGGGAATAGCCATCGCCTCTATGGTCTTGCTGAGGGTATTGAAGGCGGTGTTATGCTGCACGACAATCATTGCCAGCCCAAGGCTGATACCGAAGGTGAACCCTGCTCCCATGGCCTTGACCACATTTACCGGCACCTGGTCTATGATACCTCCGTCTACCAGCCGCATATCCTCCACCTCCACCGGGTGAAACAGTCCCGGGACGGTACAGCTGGCCCGCACGGCAACCCCGACGGGGACATCGGTGATGACCCTGGTGACGAAGCCGCTTTTCCCATTCTGGGGAATCGGGAGATACTCATCCAGTACTTCCTGGGAAAGGGTTGCCGCAATCTTCCTGGATGTGAAGACCGCCCGAATATGCTGATCAAGATCCACGGCGACAACAGCTAACTCCTTATCCAGATCATCGAAAGTACGCTCCTCAATGAGGGCATTGATGGTCTGCTCCAGGGCAGTATTGGAGAGCAGGCCTCCCTCCCGACGCAGGCTAAGCATATACTTGGTTGTCTCCGCTAGGCTTATGACATGCTGGAACCAGGTGAAATCAGCGGCAGTCTCCTCAAGAAGATCCTGATCCAGACCGGCAGCATAGCAGGCTGCAGCAATCGAACCTGCAGAAGTCCCCGAAAGGAACGTCGGTTCAATGCGGCTGTGTTCCCTGAAGGCCCGGATGACCCCCAGATGGGCAAATCCCCGGGCCCCACCACCTCCGAAGGCAATACCTATGCGTTTCTCCACAGAAGTATCAGACATAGCATCTCCAATGAGTTCTCTCAATTTTCAAAATGCACTATCGGGAAACAGCTACCAGACGCGGTAGGTCCCGCCCACTTCAACATCTATACCCCCGGTAAGCGATATTCCGACTTCTGCAGTTGTCGTGAAATTCGGGGTCAGCATGTAGTTGGCTTCACCGGTAAGCGCCAGGGTATATGTCACTGTCGTTGCAATGCGTACACCGGTATTCAACGATGCCTCAACCCACCAGTGATAGTCATCCGGGAGATATACTACCCTTCCCCAGCCGTTGAGCCCGAATTCGAAATTTCCGCCGATCAGTCCGGCTGCCAGCTCTGCCCAGACCCGGTAATAGAGCATTTTTTCCATGAGGAAGTCATTCATCGCACCAGAGATCGCAAGTTCCGCATCGAAGCTGAACGGAGTAACCCATGCGGTGTGCAGCTCCGGATTGAGGTTCAGGGCTACCATGGCCATCATGCCGTGCATCAGGCCGGCATACCGGTTCAGTTCAAAGGCATACTCCTGGCTGTTTGCAATGACAATGACGTCAAGCACCCTGTCCGGAATGCCCATGGCTTCGGCCACCTGCTTCCAGTAATCCTTGACCAGTTCGGCATCGTTATCGGTATAGGCGTTGAGGATTACTGCAGCCCGGTTAAATACTTCGGAAACTGCCCTGACCTTCTTTTCAGTCGGCACTACACCAAGATAGTTCATCATGAGCTCGGCCCTGATGATATTGAAGATACTGTATTCCCTGCCGACTCCGACACCGATATAGGGATCAAGTACTAATGTGAGCGAACCGGTTCCAGCAGAGGAGAAATTGATATTCCCAGTCCCCCCCAGTTCAATGAACCCGTTCAGCCCGCTGATATCGATTCCGTACATCGTCAGAGAGTTGTTCCTGTTGGTCTGCACCCCGAATGTGGTGGTAGTCCCCAGACCGAATGAAGCTTCCGCCCCGAGAACCATCGAGGCATCCTCTGTCTGGGCGATGCGGTAGTAATCGGCTGCCACCCCGATATTCGCAGAGAGCGTTCCACCTACCGGAATCGAGATGTCAAGGACGTTATCGGTCCCGAACACATCGCCTGAGACGTTAAGTTCATCCCTACCGAAGGGAACCACCATATCATAGAGGTTCTCCATCCCGACCGCCGAGACATACGTCATTGCCACTAGTAGAATTATCAACAAAGCCATGCTTTTTCTCATCTCAATCCCCCACCTGAATTCTCAATATTACCCACATTCTATAC
>CAZSBC010000128.1:0-9022 GCA_964605195.1 uncultured Spirochaetales bacterium
GATGCAGCAGCCACCGGGTACAGCGGGATAGTCACGGATGAGTGGCGCATAACTGGCGAGAATATCGCCGGGGGGGAGTATCAGAGCTTCAGGTATACGCTCAGCACTCCCTCCGGAACCCTTACAATGTGCCTTCAGCAGAACCAGTACACCCGCTGGGTCTCGGAGCATCTGGTCAAAGCAAAGAGCGATATTGAGATCATTGCCCGGCATCTTCCCCATTTCATCTGCGACAGGCAGGAAGTTACCCGGCATGCGGAAGCCCTTGGCAGCAACGGCATGCTCCGCTCCATTGTCCCCGATTTTGATATCTACGGGCAGCCGGGATGCTGGCAGGATGCAGCCGTCCTTGTCGGAATCGAACGGTTGATACTGGAAACCTTTGACGACCCGCAGTGGGTGAAGACGCTGCTTGCGATCTTGCAGCGGCGCAAGATAGCGTACCTGGATTCCATGGCCGGAGCCCCCATGGATCTTCTAGAGCTAGGCGGTGGCGATGCCTCGACAACCGTCATTTCACCGGCTATTTTCAATGAGTTCGTAGCCCCGTACGATACCCCGGTCATTGAGGCTGCCCATATGGCCGGCCAGCGGGTTGTCTACCACACCTGTGGGGGCATGATGCCGATTCTGGAAGATATTGCTGCCATGCAGCCTGATGCCATGGAGACCTTCACGCCTCCGGGTATGGGGGCAGACGTGGATCTTGCCGAGGCTTTCCGCCGTATTGGTGACAGGGTCTGTTTCATTGGTGGGTTTGATCAGGGACACTTCCTTCAGCACAGCACTCCCGAGGAGACCAGGGCAGAAGTGCTGCGTTGCTTCGAAGCCTGCGGCAGAGAGGGTGGGTACATCATAGCACCTTCCGATCACTTCTTTGATGCCAAGCCTGAGCTGGTCAGGGCATTTGCTGAGGCTGCAAGAGTGTGTACCTATTGAGAGAAGAGGAATTGTTCTATGCCGAGACGCAAACCTATAGATCCTGATCGCAGCTCCGATCTGCCGCTGCACTACATGGAGCGCCAGATAGGCAAGGCAGCCCGGTGGGCGCAATATCATCGAATCCCTCAGGATGAGTGGATGTACCGCAGTTCTCACATGGTTGCTCCAGGCAGCTATGAGTCAGTGGAAGGGGTGTGGCGCACTATCAGGCTCGGGGACCAGTGGGGCGGGAAGGATATAACCGGATTCTTCCGGAAGCACATAACGATTCCTTCTACACATGCCGTATCAACTTGTGCCCTTGAGATCTGGATGGACGGGGGCGAGACACAGGTGTCAGTCGATGGACGTCCCTGGCAGGGGCTTGACTGGAACCGGAGTATCGTACCCATCGGGGAGATTGCAGAGACAAGGAAGGAGATTGCGGTTGAGCTGGAAGCCTACATCATCAACTACCCCTATGACGCGAGAAGGGCTGATGAACGGGAACTGCACCAGTTTGCCCGGGCCGATCTGCTGCTGATTGATCCCGAGATCGAGAAATTTGTAACTGGGGCAAAACTGGTCCTTGATACCGTCAGGCACCTCTGGGAGACCGATGGAGACCCGGAACTGGAGGAGTTTCTCACTTTCCGGCTGGAGGAGGTCTGCAGGGTCCTCGGACCGGACCTCTCAAGCAGGGAAGCGGCTTCGGCAGCAGTTGCCAGGGCATCGGAACTGCTGGAGGAGCGTATTTTTCGATCCCCTGCATTTTCCCGAAACGGTTCCCTGACCATCCATGCCCACTCGCATCTCGATATTCTCTATCTCTGGCCTATGAAGGAGACCTTTCGCAAGAATTGCCGGACTGTGACCAATATGCTGAGCATCATGCGGGAGAATCCCGGTTTCATCTACAGCCAGAGCCAACCGTTCCTCTATGAGAAGCTTCAGGAGATGTATCCCGATACCTTCCGGGAGCTAAAAGCCCGGATAGCCGAAGGGCGCTGGGAGGTGATCGGTGCCATGTATGTCGAACCGGATGCCAATATCCCGGGCGCAGAGAGCATGGTCCGGCAGCTGCTCTTCGGGAAGCGGTACCTTCGCAGGGAGTTCGGCATTGATGCGGAGACCTGTCTGCTTCCCGATGTGTTCGGCCTGATGTATACGCTGCCCCAGATCCTCCGGAAGGCGGGGGTACGTTTCTTTGTCTCAAACAAGATGAACATCTGGAATGATACCAATGACTTCCCCTATGATAACTTCCGCTGGCGGGGACCGGACGGGAGTGAGGTGGTTGCCCACTTCCCTGCCACGCATTTCGCCCAGGAGCTCACACCCGCCACGCTGCGTACAGCCTGGGATGCCAGTGGGGAGAAGAGCATTGTCGGTGAGAGTCTCTTCATCTACGGTCATGGTGACGGGGGTGGTGGGCCGACCAGGGAGATGGCTGCCGCCAGCATGGTTGCAGATAGGATCCCGGGGATGCCGGCAACACGGATTGAGTTTGCCGTTGATTTTCTCAGGCGCCTTGAAGAAAAGCGCGATGCACTGCCGGTCTGGGATGATGAGCTCTATCTTGAAGCGCACCGGGGTACCTATACGACCAAAGGAAACCTGAAGCGGCTCAACCGCAAGGCTGAGATTCTCTATCGGGATGCCGAGATTGTGAGCTCCCTTGCCTCCCTATTCGGAGGGCCCTATCGCCAGGATCACCTGAACGAAGGGTGGAAGTTGCTGCTGGTCAACCAATTTCACGATACCCTTCCGGGCTCACACTGCACTGCAGCAGTGCCCGATATTCTGGAGGCATATGAGAAGATCCACAGTATTGGTGAAGCAGTCCTGCAGCAGGCTGTCAGCCATATAGCAGATAGCATCGTCAGCGAAGCGGTTAAAGGTGTCTCTCCCGTTCTGCTGATGATAAATACACTCTCATGGGTACGTGATGACCTGGTCTCTCTTCCCGCAGGGGTGCACATGGAACCGAATAATTCTCTGCAGGAGTATGACGGGCAATCCTGGCTGTATGCCGATTCGATTCCCCCGCTCGGTTGGAAAGTAGCCGGGAATGAAAGCCCCGGGCTGGAGGCAGAGGATGCAGCCACATTCATCGGAGATGAGCTGAGGACACCGTGGTATGTCATCAGTTTTGCCGAGGACGGCACCATTGCACAGATCATTGACCGTGAGTTTGATCGTATTGTGCTCTCCTCGGCAGGAAACTGCCTGCTGGTCTTCGAGGATGATCCCGGAAGGAATTTCAGTGCCTGGAATATCGCCTACCATCTAGAGGATTTCCAGTACCCGGTCACGCTGGTGCAGCCCTGGAGGATGGCTGCAAATGGTCCCCTCTTCGCTGTCATGAAATCTTCATGGCGGGTCCTCAACTCCACGATTCATCAGGAGATGTGGGTGTATGCCAATTCAAGGCGGATTGACTTCAAGACGACTGCTGAGTGGAGAGACAGCAGGAAGCTGATGAAGGTGGCCTTTCCCCTGAAGGTGCGTGCACGTGAGGCAGTCTATGACCTGCCGTTCGGTAATATAAGCCGGCCCACGCACCGCAACACCTCCTGGGAGGCGGCAAAGTACGAAGTATGCGGTCATAAGTGGGCTGATATTTCAGAAGGCAATTACGGAGTGGCGCTGCTGAATGACTGCAAATACGGCTATGATGCCCGGGAGAATGTCCTTCGGCTAACCCTGCTGCGCAGCCCGGTCAGGCCCGATGCCGTCAGCGACCTCGGACAGCATACCTTTACCTACTCCCTGCTGCCGCATGCCGGCTCCTGGCGGGATGCTGAAGTGGACCGCAGGGCATATGAGCTGAATGTGCCGGCAGTCAGCACAATGGTACCCACTGTGCAGGCTGGGGGGGAGGCGCGGATTCCGGCAACATTTTCCCTGTTCGGCTGTGATGTCCCCTTTGCGGTAACCGAGACGGTAAAGCAGGCTGAAGATGGAGAAGGCCTGATTGTCCGCAGTTATGAGAATCACGGGTGCAGGGGTATGGTGGAGTATCGATGCTCTCGACGCATCAACCGTGCGGCTGAGACAAATCTCCTTGAGGAGGAGTCGGAAGAGATTTTGCTGGAGAACGGGAGATCCCTGCATATGCGGTTTGCCCCTTATGAGATCAAAACCTGCAGGATTCAGTTCGATTAGCCGGTGATGATGGCAAGTTCCTCCTGTTCGGTCAGGAAGAGTCTGGTATCAAGGTTGTAGCCGATATCGGTGAAGATCATGAATGCTATCTTCTCGAAATCATCGATCATCTTGCTTTTCTCGCTCTCATTTCTCGGCCAGCTTCCCTGGGGGATGAGGGCATAGCGCCGCAGGAAGCCGATCATCATCGATATTCCCACTCTTGTCTTCTCTATCTGGTCGCTGCTCATCCCACGTGTCAGGCATGAGAGAATAATCTCTCCGTTGTTCCTGGTTATGGTGTCATACGATCGTATGACAGGATCGTTGAGGTCATACTGGAGGTGGTAGTTGTAGTAGGTATCTGCCAGAACAAAGAACCTGAATTTATCGAAATAATCGAGATGGGAGTAGACATACCCGATGAGATACTCTCTCAGTGTCTTCTCGCTCTTTATGAGGTCAATCAGGATTGCATTGTTGCTGGTCTTGTACTCAAGCATGAGGGAGTAGACAATCTGCCGCTTATCCTTGAAGTAGTAGTAGAGGGTGGCAAGGCCGAGGCTGCAGTTTTTGGCAATCTCCGAAATCTTGGCATTTTCCAGGCCGTCCTTGAGAAAAACCTTCCAGGCGGATTTCTGTATTGCCCGCACTCTTGCCTGGCGCTCCTTTTCCCGTCTTGCTTGTATGCTCATATGCATGATGCTTCTATATAATAACGTACAATAATAATTTTTTACTGTTCAGTTTTCGAAACCATTTCTATACTATTTCATTGTATCCATTCTGTCAATAATGTAAGCAGGATAAGAAACAACTCATTATTCAGAAGCAATATAACTGATAATATCTGCTGGATGAATTATATTTTTCCATTTTTTCTTGACAGGGATAATACGTGGGGTATAAAATTAGAAATGGTTTTGAAAACAGAAACTAAAACTAAAAAGGAGAAACTTATGAAAAAGAAAATCTTTTTTGCGCTGATGGCTGTCCTTATCTGCACAAGCAGCTTCCTATGGGCAGGTGCCGAGTCCGAAGGGAAGCAGGAGGTTGTCACCCTGGAATTCTTCCAGCAGAAGCGCGAGGTTGTCGATATATTCGACGAAATAATTGCGCGTTTTGAGGCAGAGAACCCCGGTATTAAGATAGAGCAGAATCATGTCACCGATGCCGGACAAGTGCTTACCAGTCGACTTGCAACGGATGATGTGCCGGCATTGCTCACGCACTGGCCGAACAACACCGACTACATAACCGCTGCACTCGAAGGCTACTATGTCGATGTTACAGAAGACGCAATTGCGGATGGGGCCCTCACCGGAGTCCTTGATTCAATCAAGCTTGAAAACGGACGTAACTATGCAGTCCCGATCTCGGTTAATACCCAGGGAGTGTTCTACAACGTGGACCTGTTCAACCAGTACGGGTTAGAAGTACCTGAAACATGGGATGAGTTTATCGCCCTCTGTGAAAAGATCACTGACATGGGAGAAACTGCCCTTGTATTCCCGGATATGACAGCCTGGACAATTGCCCAGCAATTCAGGATGTCAATTGCCCTGGATATGAATGGATATGATCTTATTGACCAGGTTCAGGCCGGTGAGGCAGACTGCCGTGACAGTGAAGATCTAATGCAGGTCATGAACAAGCTGCTGGATATGCGAAAATATGCTCAGGCTGACACACTTGGTACCAGCTATGAGCAGGCTATCTTTGAATTTGCAAACGGCAGGGCATTCATGTTCTGGCAGGGTATCTGGGCAATCCCGAGCATTGACAAGGCCAATTCGAATCTCAATTATACCATGTTCCCCCTTCCGGCACTCAATGACAGGGAGACCAGGGTAGAGTATGGTGTTGACCTTGCCCTGGTAATCGGCAACAAGGACCCGGAGACCATTGCAGCAGCCAAGAAGTTTGTCGCCTTTGTTGCTACGCCGGAGATCGGTCAGTACTATGCCGATATCGATGGATCTCCCTCTGCATTGAAGGGCGTGGAGTTTAAATCTGAAGTTTCCCGACCGGTTGTTCAGTATGTACAGGATGGAAAGGCTTTCAGGAATATCCGCTATAAATATGCTCCCGGCGGAAATGCAAGAATAAATACCGCTCTGCAGCAGTTCTTTGTTGATGAGGATATGGATGCATTCCTGTCAGAAGTAAACTTTGTGTTTGGAAAACCTGAGTAACTGTTGAATGGTATACAGCGGTCGGCACTAGTCGGCCGCTGTTTGCTGTAAGCTGGCCCCATATTCATCATCCTGATGCTGTCAAGGTTGGTATTCAGCCGTTTTACACCGCCATGTTTGTGCGGTATCCTATCTGCAGCTGAATTCAATCAAGGAGTCCTGAAATGTCGAGAAAATTAACATCCGGTGAAAAGACCACCTACTTCTTTCTTTCTCTGCATGGCGTGCTGCTCTATACGCTGTTCTTTCTTATACCGGTAGGCATGGGAATATTCTACAGCCTCACCGACTGGAATGGTATCAGTCAGAGCTACAATTTTATCGGATTGGAGAATTACCGAACACTCTTCAATGATGAAAGAGTCTACAATGCACTGAAGATAAACTTTACCTATATGATCGTATTTGTTGTCGTGGTAAACAGTCTTGCAATGATTCTAGCATTACTGCTCCACTCGGAGGCATTGAAGTTCAAGCGCCTGTTCCGGGCTATCTACTTCTTCCCGGCTGTACTCAGCATGGTGGTTGTCGGATTGATATTCGATCAGATCTTCTATCATGTTGTCCCGAGAATAGGGGATGCCCTCAATATGGAATTCCTGCAGAGGAACATCCTGGGCAACCCGGAGTATGCTCTCTGGGGAGTGCTGGGTGTCAGCGTCTGGCGGAATACCGCTGTTCCGATGGTGCTGCTCCTGGCCGGATTGCAGACCGTTCCCGAGGATTTGGTTGAGGCAGCAATACTTGACGGAGCCAATGCCCTTCAGCGTTTCTGGAGCGTCATACTGCCGTTTCTCATCCCGGTACTGAATATGACACTGATTCTCACAATACGGCACGGCATCATGGTCTTTGATGTAATTAAGGCTACAACAAACGGAGGGCCAGGAAGAACTACCGAGGCTATCAGTATTCTGGTCTATAATACAGGTTTCGAATCTATGCGTTTTGGGTATGCCAGCACCCAGTCAATCCTGCTTTTCTTCATCATTGCCGTTATCTCTTTTGTGCAGATTCGACTGCTGAAATCAAAGGAGGTAGGGCAACTATGAGGAGTGCACAGAAACTGCCTGCCGGCATTGCAAAGTATCTGTATATGACAATAGGTGTGATCATTATCCTGTTTCCCCTCTATCTGACAATCATCACAGCCATGAAGACACCAGAGCAGTCAGCTGCAAACTTCTTTTCTCTGCCGACAGCTCTCAATCTCGAAAACTTCCGGATTGTGCTCAACAAAGCGCACTATTTCAGGTACTTCTTCAATTCAATCATCATCTCGGTGCTCTCAATCGGAATGGAGATGATCCTGCTGCCGCTGTTCTCCTATGTAATATCGCGGAATACCCGCAGCAAGTACTACACCATAATCTATTTCATGACCGTCCTGGGGATATTCATCCCCTTTCAGGTAGTCATGCTGCCCACCATCAAGCTGCTTTTCAGGGTGAATCTGCTCTCTACGACCGGATTGATTATTATCTACATTACCTACACCATGAAAAAGGGGACGTTTCTCTTTGTGGGTTATCTGAAATCTATTCCCTACGAACTTGAGGAGTCGGCCTATATGGATGGGTGCAGCATCATCAAGAGCTACCTCTTTATCGTCCTGCCCCTGCTCAAGCCCATCATAGTCACGATGATCATAGTTGACGGGCTCTGGATATGGAACGATTTCCTGCTTCCGCTGCTGGTGCTGAACCGCGATGTGAGCGGTTGGACGCTGCCGCTCTTCCAGTTCCAGTTCAAAAACCAGTATTCATTCGATTTCAACCTTGCATTCGCAAGTTTCCTGCTGGGGATGCTGCCGATCATGATGGTATATGTGTTTCTGCAGCGGCATATCATAGCCGGAATGACGAAGGGCGCATTGAAGGGCTAAGGGGCATCACGGCCCTGAGCAGAGAGTTCAGGTAACCGGATAACTGACAATACACTTATGAGGAGACTACCATGTCACAAAATACGAGCAGAACCATAACCCACAATCCCAGATTCAACTATCTTCCGGAGGCTGATCGGTTTGTCTCCCGGAAGCCTGAGGCAGCATACCGCTTTAACGTGATCGGCACAGGCGTCAACGGACAGGAACATATCCGTGTAACTGAATTCGAGGGAAGAGGTACAATCCACGGGCTCTATGATCCCAATCCTGGCAGTGTGGAGGCAGCGCTCTCCATTCTGCGGAAGCTGGGCAGGGACCCGGTTGTGTACGACTCCCTTGAAGCTGCCTGCAATGACCCCGCTGTCGATGGCCTGATCATATCTACGCCCAATTTCAGCCATATTGATGTGATCGGGCCTGCTGCCCAATCTGGCAAGCATATTCTCCTTGAGAAACCAATGGCAACCACGATAGCTGATGCCTATTCGATCCTGCAGCTGTCAAGGGCCTATCCTGCCGTGTTCCAGATAGGGCTGCAGTATCGTTTCAAGTCAATTTTCCAGGAATCAATCGATGAAGTTCTAATACGGAAGAGTGTTGGTGCTGTCAGGAAGATCGCAATACAGGAGCATCGCATCCCGTTTCTTGATAAAGTTAAGCAATGGAATAAATTCTCGAGATACTCCGGTGGGACGCTGGTCGAGAAATGCTGCCACTACTTTGACCTCCTGAACCATTTCGCCTGTTCCCGTCCGGTCGAGGTCTATGCCACAGGGAGCCAGGCGGTAAATTTCATCGGTTTTACCCATGAAGGTCTCACCTCTGATATCCTTGACAACGCAAACGTCCTGGTAACCTACGCAAACGGTAT
>CAZSBC010000128.1:9032-9326 GCA_964605195.1 uncultured Spirochaetales bacterium
GCCAGTTTTGATCTCTGCATGTTTGCCCCGATGTTCTATGAGGAGCTGGTTGTATGCGGCGAGAGCGGCAGGCTGAAAGCCTGGGAGAAGAAGGACTTTTTATCAGCTGATACGCTTGCCTGCGGGATCGAGATCAATCCGGGAGAATATCGCCCGGCACGATACATCACACCGCACTACATGCGGCACATTGAGGAGGCCGGTCACAGCGGGGCAACGTTTATTGAGCATGTAAACTTCATTGAGAATATTGAGGGCAATAAGACAACGACCGCTACCGTAGATGACGGCTTC
>CAZSBC010000129.1:0-9118 GCA_964605195.1 uncultured Spirochaetales bacterium
TGCCGGAAATGATGATCCCGCTTGTAGGTAGTGTCAAAGAGTTCGATTACTGCAAGAAGGATGCCCTTGAAACGATCCAGGCTGTCTTTACAGAGCGGGGAACCGAGATTGAATACAAGATTGGAACGATGATCGAGGTACCGAGAGCTGCTCTTACGGCGGATGAGATTGCTGCATCAGCCGAATTCTTCAGCTTCGGAACCAATGATCTGACCCAGATGACCTGTGGCTTCAGCCGTGACGACTCTGCAAGCTTTCTCGGTCCCTATGTGAACGATACGGACAAACAGTTCTATGATTACGATCCATTTGCCGTTCTTGATCAGAATGGCGTCGGTAAACTGGTCAGGATGGCAGTAGAGCTGGGGAAACAGGCGAGACCTGATATCAAGCTGGGTATCTGCGGTGAGCATGGCGGTGAACCGAAGACTATCGCCTTTTGTGCGGAAGTCGGGCTTGACTACGTCAGCTGTTCTCCATTCAGGGTACCGATTGCACGATTGGCTGCAGCGCAGGCTGCCCTAAAGTAGCAAAGATTCTGCAAGCAGAGAAAAAGCTGTCGGTTTCGGCAGCTTTTTCTTTGTCACGTTTGTTGGTTTGAAAAGAGAGAGTTACTGCCCTGCTGGGCGAATACCATGTGAATGTCGTTAGTGCTGTCTGATGAAATGCGAACAGAATGTAGTGAAAGCAGATTGGCTGCCAGATGTGTAGGAAGCCAGATTACAGAGAGCCAAAGGTGGGAATTGAACCCACGACCTACGCATTACGAGTGCGTTGCTCTACCTCTGAGCTACTTTGGCACGCAACATAATGTAGATAAAAATCTCTGGAATGACAACCCCCATACCACTTTACTGTAGTCAAATTCTTTCTGGGTTGGTATATTGAAGAGGTCTATACAGAACGGTTGCTTAATTACTGCAATCCGTTTTAACACACAAGGAGCCTATCCTGGAAAAGAAGATCAAGCAAGTTGAGTATGCACAGGATTCCACGCAAGCAAATACTTCGAAACAGAGCAGAAAGACTCCCCTGAGGACTGGGAATTTCTGGTCCTCGGCTGTCGCTGAGTACATACTGGAAATCTATCCGGATCTTCTTGATGACGGGCTTTCCATGGAAGATATCATGTTCATAATCAGGGGACAGGAATTTTGATAATTCTCGGTATCGAATCTTCCTGTGACGAGTGTTCCGCTGCTGTTGTACTGGACGGAAAGGAGATTCTCTCAAATACGATTCTATCTCAGGTCCGTGACCATCGCGAGTTTTACGGGGTTGTTCCCGAGCTGGCCAGCAGGCTGCATACGGAAGTTATCAGGGGTGTTGTCGATACAGCCCTTGCCGAGGCCGGCATTGCCTATCAAGAACTAGACGGTATTGCGGTAACCAACCGACCGGGGTTATCGGGTTCCCTGCTGGTTGGATTGAATTTTGCCAAGGGGCTTGCTGCCGCTCTCGATATCCCCTTTGTCGGGATAGATCATATTCGGGCACATCTATATGCTCCCCATCTCGAAGCTGATATCTCCTATCCATATCTCGGATTGCTTGTTTCCGGTGGACATACGGTCATCGCTCTGGTCAGTTCAATAGATGCTATCGAGGTGCTTGGGACTACCATTGATGATGCCATAGGGGAGGCCTTCGATAAGATAGCCAAGTACTACAGATTCGGTTATCCCGGAGGGGTTGCCGTAGATACCCTGGCATTGACTGGGGATCCGGATGCGTACAATTTCCCGAAACCGAAACTGAAGAATATCTACAGGAAATATGATGTATCCTACTCTGGCCTCAAGACTGCCGTAATAAACCAGGCTGACAAATTCCGGGTGAAGGCTGATGCTGTGGCAGCAGACCTGGCGGCATCATTCCAGAAACTTGCGGTGAGTATCATTATTGAGGTGTTGGAAGAGGCTCTGGCTGATACCGGGATGCAGAGACTGGTTGTCGGTGGAGGGGTTGCCGCAAATACCCGGTTGCGCAGTGAACTGGGTAGTGCAGCGCAGCGCAATGATGTTGAGCTGTTCATACCGTCCCGGCTGCTCTGTACCGACAATGGTGCCATGATTGCCGGGCTTGGATATCATCTGCTGAAGAGGGGGGATTATGCCAAATACAGTGAGACCGTTACAGCCCGTGTTGATGCATTCAAGTCTCCGGTCTGGAAAAAAGGAGGTTGAACTTGCAGAAAAACAGCTATCTTGAAGAGAGGATCCGAACCGTTCCCGACTTCCCCAAGCCGGGAATACGTTTCTACGATATCACCAGTATTCTCATTGATCCTGAGGTCTTCACCTACTGCATTGATCGGATGGAGGAACTCTATCGTGATGCCGGCATTGATGCTATTGCCGGTATTGAAGCCCGCGGATTTCTCTTTGCCGCTCCACTTGCGGAGCGTCTGCGCATTCCACTGCTGCTAGTGCGGAAACGTGGGAAGCTGCCGGGAGAGACCATAGAGAAGACCTTTATTCTTGAATATGGCGAGGATGTGATCCAGATCCATAAAGGTGATATCAGACCGGGAGACAACATTCTCGTGGTTGATGATCTGATTGCCACCGGCGGTACGGTCAAGGCTGCCCTTGAGTTGCTGCAAGAGGCCGGTGCTGTTGCTGAACGGGTTTTCTGTGTCATTGGATTGCCCTTTCTGCCGTATAAGGATGTGCTGAGCAGCTATACAGTCGATACTTTGATTGAATATGAAAGCGAATAGCTATATTGTTGGATTCTATTGACAAATCTACGGGCATTTAGTACATTAGCGCAGTATTGACTATTGGCCGATAGTGTAATGGTAGCACCGCAGATTCTGGTTCTGCTTGTGAGGGTTCAAATCCTTCTCGGCCAGCTTGATGGTCCCTTCGTCTATCGGCTAGGACGGAAGATTCTCAGTCTTCAGAGAGGGGTTCGATTCCCCTAGGGACTATATGCCAGCCTTATCAGGCTGGTTTTTTTTTAGTCAATCATACGAGGGTTACGTATTATGATAACAGTGCAAAATCTATCATTGGCATTCGGCAGCCAGCTGCTGTTCAAGGATGTAAACATCAAGTTCACACCCGGTAACTGCTATGGAGTTATCGGGGCAAACGGTGCAGGCAAATCAACCTTCCTGAAAATCCTGTCCGGAGAGCTGGATCAGGATACCGGTGAGGTAATTATCACTAAGGGTGAACGCCTTGCTGTTCTCCAGCAGGATCATTTCGCCTTTGATGCCTTTACGGTCATGGATACGGTCATAAAGGGATTCAGTGAGCTCTACGATATCATGAAGGAGCGGGATGCCATCTACTCCAAGGAGGATTTCACCGAGGAGGATGGGATACGGGCCGGGGAACTGGAGACCATTTTTGCCGAACTCGGCGGGTGGGAAGCTGAAGCCGAAGCTGCAACCATGCTCTCAGGACTGGGAATCCAGGAAGAGGAGCACTCCCGCATGATGAGTGAGCTGGAAGATACCGTGAAAGTCAGGGTATTACTGGCTCAGGCACTGTTCGGTAATCCCGATATCCTGCTGCTGGATGAGCCGACAAACTTTCTTGATCTGGAATCGATCAACTGGCTGGAGGATTTCCTCTCCTCATTCCAGAATACCGTCATTGTTGTATCGCACGACCGGCATTTTCTCAACAGGGTCTGTACCCATATTGCCGATATTGACTTCGGCAAAATCCAGCTCTTTGTCGGCAACTATGATTTCTGGTACATGTCCAGCCAGCTTGCTGCCAAGCAGCACAAGGACCAGAAGAAGCGTCGCGAGGAGAAGATTGCCGAACTGAAGGAGTTTATTCAGCGCTTCAGCTCCAATGCCTCCAAAGCACGTCAGGCAACCAGCAGGAAGAAGCTGATTGACAAGCTAACCATCGATGATATCAAACCCTCTTCCCGGAGATTCCCCTATGTAAACTTCAAGCCTGCCAGGGAGTGCGGAAAGGTTATTCTTGATGTCAGGGGGCTTACAAAGAGCGTTGACGGCGAGAAGGTTCTGGATAGTGTCTCCTTCACAGTAAATCCGGGGGACAAGATAGCCTTTGTCGGGCCGAATCATCTTGCCAAGACCACATTGTTCCAGATTCTCAGCGGTGAGATGGATCCAGACAGCGGCAGCTTTGACTGGGGGGTTACCATTTCCACCAGTTTCTTCCGCAAGGACAACAGCGCTGAGTTCTCGGCAGGCTACTCAATCACTGACTGGCTGCGGCGGTTCTCCGAGGAGAAGGATGATACTTACATCAGGAGTTTCCTTGGTCGGATGCTCTTTTCAGGGGATGAAGCCCTGAAGAGCACCGCTGTGCTTTCAGGGGGAGAGAAGGTACGTTGCATGCTCTCTAAAATCATGCTTACCGGTTCCAATGTCCTGATATTTGATGAACCTACCGGCCATCTGGATCTGGAGGCGATCACCGCCCTGAACAACGGGCTGATTGATTTCTCGGGGGTTGTGCTCTTTGCCAGCCATGACCACCAGTTTGTCGACTCAATAGCCAACAGGATCATAGAGTTTACCCCTGGCGGTATGATTGACCGGATGATGCGCTTTGATGACTACCTCACGGATGAGGATATCAGGGAGCTGCGTGATCGTTGTTATGCCGGGCATCTGCGGCTGACCATCTAGCCGCACTTCAGAAACAGAATGTTCCGTCGCGCATGATGGCGCGGGAGCTGCCGTCCTGGCAGTGTGCGGTTATCTGCAGTTGATCGCTGCCGATCATCATATCGGTATGCACTACCGAAACATTGCAGCCATGGCGAAGAAGGGTTTCCTCATCGCTGCCATCCAGTCCCGGCAGGCATACCGGATATCCAGCTCCAAGGGCAATATGACAGGCGGCATTCTCGTCAAGCAGCGTGTTGTGGAAGAGCAGATTGCTGGCGGCAATTGCTGAATTCTGGTCTACCAGGGCAATTTCACCCAGACGTGAAGCCCCATCATCCATGCTGAAATACTGGGAGAGCATCGTACTATCTTCAGCACTAGCTCCGCTATAGGAGATCAGTTCACCCTCTGCAAACTCTAGCCGTACGTTGCCAATCTGCTTGCCGAAGATGGAAAAGGGTTTCGAGCTGGTAACTATACCGGTTATTCTCCGGCAGTCTGGGGTGGTGAAGAGTTCCTCGGTAGGTATATTGGGCATGAACTCCCTGCCGTCCGGGAGCCTGGTGGATCCTCCGATCCAGTTTGCCTGTTCGGAGATGCCGATGTGCAGGTCAGTTCCCGGTCCCTCCAAATGCAGGGTGTCTATCATCATTGCAGCTAGATTTGTGCTTTTGAGCTGAAGCTCCCGGCTGAAGGCCTGCCAGGCTGCGGCAGGATCTTCTTGATCTAGCTTCAGTATGGGGATCATAACCTCCCATAACTGGTCAGCGTCTGCCGAATTGCCCAACACGTTTTTTGCCCAGTTGTCTCCGGGGCAGGTGACCACACTCCAGGGGTGCTCGTCCCGCATCAGGGAGCTGTAGAAGGTCTGCAGCTTCTTCCGGAATGACCGGTTATACGCTTTCAGTTTACCAGGATCAGTAGAGCGTAGATAGTGTTCATCTTCGCTATTGTGAATCCTGATATAAGCCCAGTCATCAGAGAGCAGCTCCGAATGTATTGACTGAATGAAATTGGGCAGGAAGGTGAGTTGGAGTTCGTTTTGCTGAACCAGCAGCCTCCGTGAGAGCAGGCGGTTATCAAGCAGTTCGATATGGACATAGCCCGCACCGCTAATGTAGGCTTTTTCGGCAATCAGGGCTGCAAACGGGTAGGTATCCGGACCAGTCCTGATATAGAGGTTCTGTTCCGGCTGCAGGTTGACGCCTGTCTGGACCACCAGCTCTGCGTATGCATCCAAATGCTTCATATATTGTTCCTTTAGCCGATTTGTCAGGATCTGCGGTAGAGCTTGCGAAAAAAGCGTCGGCACCAGATGAAGAATCGGCGCAGAAAACCGGGATTGCGGATTTTATCTATCTTGGAAAAGCCTTCGGAGAGTTCGGCCGTGGTGAGCGCTCTCCGGTAGAGGTTCTCATCTATCTCCATCTGTATCTTAGCAACATCGGAGGGGGCATGCAGAATGTGCACTTCGATTGTTGGCCAGCCGAGACGGCGTATGGATTCCAGACGGCGTTCTCCGGCAATCAGCTCTTTTTTTTCATTTATGACGATGGGGTTCAGCAAGCCGTGGGTCTTTATGCTCTCCATTAACTGGGTAAGATCGCCAAGATCCTTTCTGATGCGTTTCTTAACTTTAATTTCGTCTGTTCGTATCTGCATGAAAAATACTTTCTTTGCCTCAAATTAATCGATAACGATATAATCACACAACAAAAATACCCATAACGTAGTTACCAGTCTACTGTAATTTGGATGATGTGTAAAATATATTATTGTACCAATATGCTTTCAGACGGTGACGGGCTTGCCATATTGTACCTGCTGACGTCCAGGGCACTATTATCATGGTATCTCCCGAAGCAGGAGGTTTGGTATCTGCAGTTACGACCCTATGGAGTATGCGGAGCTGCTACTTACCCTCAGTTACTGTCTGCTCCAGAGATAGAGACACAGAAAGTGTAATGGGAGATGTCAATATACAACTGAAACCAGAATGACTGCCAGAATAGAGATAACGGTACTCAGCGAAAGGGTGTTAACCACATAATCGAGGTTATCCCGATCATCCTGCTTCATATAGATAGAGATCACAAAGGGTGGGGGCAGCATAAACATCGTAAATACAGCGTACTCAAATATCCTGGGAAGCCCGAGGGTATTTCTGATTACCAGCATGTTAACAGCAACAGCCAACAGCGCCAGCAATACCTTGCGGATCAATATAGTCTGCAGAGAACGGAGCAATCCATCCTTCCTGAGGGAGAGCTCATATCCGATAACCAGGGCGATAAGAGGTACGGTCAGGCTGCCGAGGAGCGAGATGAACTCATCCAGGCTGTCAAACAGGGCATTGGAGTTGATGCGCTGTTTGAGGAAGCTGGCAATCAGACCGGAAAAGATGGCAATGATTACCGGAGAAGTTATAAACGATCTAAGCAGAAAGAGCTTACCCTGCCTTCCTTCGTTTTTCTGGAGAAGAAGGGCCATAAGCACAAAAAACACAAACAGTACCTGTCCCAAATCAACCAGGGCAAAGACGCTCAGGTGCTCAGTACCGTATATCGAAAGGAACAGGCCATATCCCAGCATACCCATTTCAAATCCGGTCATCAGCAAGGGGAAATAGCCGGATGGTATTCCCAGCAGTTTCTTGATGCCGTACCCGGCAAAGAGCATTACCAGGCAGACTCCGAACATTGTAGCCACAATAATCAGATAGGTAGATTCGAATTCAAGTGATGCGAATGCACCGAAGAGCAGTGCAGGAAGAGCAAGATTTGAAACGATCTTCTTAAGATCCAGGAGTGTGCTCTGTGCAAGGAAATTGACTTTCTGCAGGAGAAATCCTGCAATAAAGAGCAGCAGCACGGGAAGCACAGAGAGTATTGGTGTGAACATAATTGTCTCCGATAAATTGTAATGCGTATCTATCCTGATTTTGTCTGAAAGGTTGCGCAGTACCCGTAATTCATGCACGCAGCAAGGTATAATTACAGTATTGCTGGTGACACGCAATCGATAAAGAAGCCGTCGCTGAATCCTGTTGGGATCTCACGACGGCTCCATTCAGTGATTATGATCAGGTATCAGTCGTACAGCAGACCTTCAATATCAGCATCATCCATGTTCATATAGTTGTAGAATTTGGCACCGGTGTCAACATCGGATACCGTCTCACCTTTATAGGCCTTATAAGCAAGTGCTACTGCCTTGAAGCCAATCTGGTAGGGATCCTGAGTAATTGAACCGAGGAAATACTGGTTACGGACTGCATTTTTCTGAGCAGCGCCGGCATCATAACCTACTACAATCATGCCGGGGAATTTCACGGGAAGGTCTGCACCGTCATTGGTTGCGGCCAGCAGGCCTTTGACTGTTGCTTCATTGGAGCAGAATATACCGAGAATGTTGTCATCAGCTACCTTGTTCAGTACTGCTGTTGATGAAGCTGTTGCATCAGTTGCGGCAGCGGAAGCAGGAACAACCATTTCAATAAATACCTTCTTTCCACCGGTCGGGCTGTCTGCAGCAATATAGGCAGGGTTGCCTACAACTGCGATGTCAGCTTTGGCCAGGGATGTTCCCGATGTGATGAGGTCGATCATGGTATCACGGAATCCGAAACCTCTTGATAACAGAGATTCTCCCGAAGCATCCTGATTCATGACCACTATCTTAACCGGGGAGGCAGCTGTGGCTGCTGCAATCTCACCTTTAATCTCTGCAAACATTTTTTCAGCAGCAACACCGGCAGCTGCATAGTTGTCGGTAGAAGCATTGGCGTAGATGGACCCAGCCGGGGCATTGGGAACACCGGAATCGAAACCGATCACGGGAATACCTTTGGCTTTGGTTTCAGCAAGCTGGTCCATAACCGAATTTGTATCCAGAGCAGCGAGAGCTATGGCAACAGGGTTTTTTGCCATGGCATTGTTGAGCATTTCAACCTGGTCCTGAACATCGCTTTCAGATGCAGGTCCTTCAAAAGTGATGTCAACGCCGTATTCTTTGGCGGCGTCATTGGCTCCAAGCTTCACCTGCTGCCAGAAGTCGTGCTGTTCACCTTTTGATACAACAGCTATATACGGAGTTCCGTCACCTTCAGCTGCAGCAAAAAGGCTGGCAGCTACTCCGGTGAACATTGCAGCTGCGATTACAATAATCGCAATTCCTTTTGAGATTTTCATAAAAATCCTCCTGTAATAATGTATGAGATCTTCATCTCATGATAGATAATTATCAACCCGTTATATTGATCACGAAATCGAGTATCTTCCGAAGATGGTGTGAAATTTTCCGATTGCGGCAATTTTTTCTATCATTTTTCACAAAATGAGGTAAAAATAGAGGCAATGTACAAATTGATTGTTGTTGATGACGAAGCAATTATTCGTGACGGAATCTCTATGGTTGTCCCCTGGGGTGATAATGGCTTTGAGCTTGCCGGGCTCTTTGAGAACGGCATAGATGCTCTGGAATTTATCAGAGACAACCCTGTTGACCTCA
>CAZSBC010000130.1:0-6348 GCA_964605195.1 uncultured Spirochaetales bacterium
CCGTTTCTTCCGTTTATACCTGACGTATATTTCAGCATCCTCCCTGGTGGAGAGCTTGACCAGACGGCAATCATCATGAATAAGTTCATATGTCTTGTTGAGAATGAACTGGGTTATCTGACAACGCTTTATGAAGAGCTCATGGTTCTTGCGGTTCAGAAAGATAACGGTAATTATCTGCTCCTCAAGGATCTCCTTGTCAGCCAGGCAGCAAAGCCGCATGGTCTTGTCAACGAACAGCTTCTCCGGTACATCGGTCACGAAATAGGTTCCGTTTTTCTTGATGACCAGCACCCGGTCGTAATGGGAGACCTTGCACTGCTCGTTCCCCGTCTTCAACCCGTAGCCGAGATATCCGGTCTGTGGATTGTAGCGCAGCGTGAGATCGCGGTTGGCAGCCTCCCTGACATCCACTTTATCAAAGCTGATAACCTCGGTCCTGCGATCCTTGAGCTCCGGAGCCACGGCGCCCTTAATCGCTTCCAGGCTGGAGAGGGCATAGGCAACAAGATTGGCAAGGTGACCGGCTATCTCCTCAAGGCGCTGCTCGATATTCCGCATCTCCTCGGCAGCCTTCTGCATATCATACAGTGATATCCTTCGTATCGGGATCTTGAGCAGCCGTTCGACATCCTCATTGGTCACATCCCGCTGGATCTGCTCCCTGAATGGTGTAAAGCCGGTGATAACGGCCTTCACGACTCCTTCACGGGTCTTCTGGCTCTCAATTTTCTTGTAGATCCGTTCCTCTATGAAAATACGCTCTAGTGTCCGGGCATGGAGCGTATCCAGCAGCTGGCTGCGTTCAACCTCCAGTTCGCGTTTGAGAATCCTGATCAGCATCTTGGCCTGATAGAGAATCACCTCGGTAACCGTCATCTGTACGGGAAGACCGTTCCTGATCACCAGCAGGTTGACGGAGATCGACTGTTCGCAGTCGGTGAAGGCATAGAGGGCATCAATCACATCATCCGTGTAGGTATTACGTGCCAGCGTAATCTCTATATTGATACTTTCAGTCGTGTAATCCTGAATGCTGGCGATCTTCAGCTTTCCCTTTTTGGCGGCCTGTTCCACTGATGCAATGAATTTCTCGGTGGTAACTCCGTAGGGAAGCTCCTCCACTATGATCCGCTTGGGATCCTTCGTATTCAGCCTGGCCCGTGAAAGCAGTCTGCCCCGCCCGTCCTCATACTCGGAGATATCGAGAAGCCCTCCCCCGGGAAAGTCCGGATAGAGGGTGAAATCAGCCCCCTGCAGGGCTAAGGATATGGCATCAAGTACCTCGATGATATTGTGCGGCATCACCTTGGTGGCCATCCCCACGGCAATTCCTTCAGCCCCCTGGATCAGCAGCACCGGGATTTTTGCCGGGAACACCACCGGTTCCCTATTACGTCCGTCATAGGAATCCTGCAGCTCGGTCAGGTCGGGATTGTAGAGCACCTTCTTGGCAAAGGCAGTAATTCTGCATTCGATATATCGGGCTGCCGAGGCCACATCCCCGGTGAAGATATTACCGAAATTCCCCTGCTTGTCGATGAACAGCTCCATGTTGGCCAGGTTGACGAGTGATTCGTATATGGAGGCATCTCCGTGCGGATGGTACTTCATGCAGTGCCCGACTACGTTGGCAACCTTGTGGAATTTGCCATCGTCCAACTCCAGCAGGGAGTGTATAATCCGGCGCTGGACGGGCTTCAGCCCATCATCCAGATCAGGAATTGCCCGCTCCTTAATGACATAGGATGCGTATTCAAGGAAGTTCCTTTTGAAGAGTGTTTTTGCGTAGGCCATTAGAGTAGGTTCTCCATGATGAAGCTGCGGCGTTCGGGAGTATTCTTTCCCATGTAGAACTCAAGGGTTTTCCTGATATCCTTGATGGCGTGAACACTCACGGGAACCAGGCGGATATCATCTCCGATGAATTGCCCGAACTCTTTCGGCGAGATCTCACCGAGCCCCTTGAAACGCGTCACTTCGGCACCGCGGAGCCGCTCGCTGGCAGCATCACGCTCCTGCACATTGTAGCAGTAGACTGTCTCTTTTTTATTCCGTACCCTGAACAGCGGGGTCTCAAGAATATAGAGATGCCCGGAGAGAATAGTGTCCTCGAAGAAGTTGAGGAAAAAGGTCAGCAGGAGATTGCGGATATGAAATCCATCAAAATCGGCATCTGTGGCAATGACGATCCGTTCATAACGCAACCCCTCTACCCCGTTCTCTATACCAAGCGCCATGGTGAGGTTGTAAAGCTCCTCGTTCTTGTATATCTCGGTGCGCTTCTTTCCATACACATTAAGCACTTTGCCACGCAGGCTGAAGATCGCCTGGGTAAATACATCCCGGGCTGAAATCATCGACCCCGAGGCAGACTGTCCTTCGGTAAGGAAAATGGTGGTATCCACCGCCTTGCGGTTGGCATCGCCGTAATGGAATTTGCAGTCCTTGAGATTGGGGATCTTCAGTGAGATCTTCTTTGCAGCCTCCCGGGCTCCCTTCTTGACGTCATTAAGCTCCTTCCTCAGCTTCTCGTTACTGACGATCTTCTCCGAGAGCTGTTCGGCTGCCTTGCCGTTCTTCATCAGAAAATCGATGATTGCAGCCTTTACGTCCTGCACGATCCAGCCGCGGATATCGTTGTTCCCCAGCTTGTTCTTGGTCTGGCTCTCAAAGACCGGATTCATCAGCTTGACGGCAATGGCCCCGGCAATTCCGTCCCGGACATCCACTCCGGAGTAGCTCTTCTTGTAGAACTCGTTGATTCCCTTGAGGACGCCCTCCCTGAAGGCGCTAAGATGGCTGCCTCCGGCACTGGTGTACTGCCCGTTGACATATGAGAAGTAGTTCTCCCCGTAATTGTTGGTATGGGTCAGCGCAAACTCCAGCTGCTTTCCCTTGAAGTAGATGAGCTCATACAACCGGTCGGATCCCACTTCGCTGTTTAGCAGATCATAGAGCCCCCTGCGGGAGGCAAATGCCGTTCCGTTGAAATCGAGGGTCAGCCCGGAATTCAGGTAGGCATAATTCCAGATACGCTGCTCAACAAAGTCGGGATTGAATTCATAATCACCGAATATCTCGGAATCGGGAACGAACTCCACCAGTGTACCAGCCGGCTGATCGCTCTTCCCCTTCTTCTCACCTATCAGGTTGCCCCGTTCGAAGACTGCTTCAGCGTACCGGCCTTCCCGGTATGCAACCACCCGGAAAAAGGAGGAAAGCGCATTGACTGCTTTCGTGCCTACCCCGTTGAGACCGACGGAGAACTGAAAGACTTCGTCATTGTACTTCGCCCCGGTGTTGATAATTGAGACACAGTCGACAATCTTTCCCAGGGGAATTCCTCTTCCATAGTCCCGAACCTTAACCCGGTTCTCATGAATTTCCACAGAAATCTGCTTACCATATCCCATGATGAATTCATCAATACTGTTGTCGACCACCTCTTTCACAAGGATATAAATTCCGTCATCAACATTCGAACCGTCACCGAGTCTTCCGATATACATCCCTGTCCGTAACCGGATATGCTCCAGCGAGCTAAGGGTCTTTATCTTGCTTTCATCATAGACACTCTTGCTGGTGCCTTTTTGTTTGCTCATAGCTCAGTATTGTAAACCACATTGCATGTTTTTTCAATTTCCACATCCTCAGAGTCGCTGTTTTGGCGCTACTGATAGCGTAATTCTGCATCACAGATATATATGCATACCAGTCATATAGTTAATTTCTGTTGAGTGCTTCCAAGGATACCATCGCACATCATAGAATGGACGTTTTCCAGCTTTATCAGTATACTTATTATTAGAAATATTATCATACAAAGGAGCTGATCTGATGGGTGCAAAACAACACGTAGTGGCTGATTTCTATCAGGACAGATGGAGAACCGTAAATGATCGGGGCAACGAGATACAGATCGGGTATGGTGAGGGCAAGTCCGCGCCATACGATCTGCTGCTGGGAGCTTTGAGCGGCTGTCTATATGCAACCTTCGAATCCATCCTCGAAAAGATGCAGATAACTGTCAGGGGTACGAAATTCGATATCCGTGGTGAGAAGCGCGACGACAAGATTGCCACACTCAAGGAGTGTCATGTTGAGGTTTCCATTACCGGGGCAGAAGATGAAACAAAAGCGAGGAAAGCCTTTGAAATTGCGACCCGCTACTGTTCAATCTACCAGACATTGAGCAAGATCGCTGAGATGTCCTGGAATGTGACTTTTGAATAATTCCACAACAAGGTAACATGTTAATATATATATTCGGTTAACATGTTACCTTTTACCGTTTCAGTGCACGTGCACCGGCACACACTTCCCGTCTGATGCCTGCATAATCAAACTTTTTTCCACTTATTATCCCCGTGAAGTAACTACCGACAACAGCTGCATAGACATGTCCCTGAAGCGCCGCCACCTGCCTGGCGGCGGAAATCCCGAACCCGGCATATAGTCTTGGTATGTTAATTTTTTTGAGAAACTGCAGTTCGGAACCCTCAATCTCCGTCGCCTGTCCGGTAACCCCCTGCCGGAGCGAAACATAACAGCGTTGCATCCCCATTGCATTGAGCATTCTCACACGCTCTTCAGGCATATGGACAACAATGACCGGCAGAGCATCAACTTTCCGTTTCAGGGTACCTGCATAGAAGCCTTCCTCATCCTCAATGGGAAGATCCGGAACAATTAATCCGGTTACTCCGGCAGCTTCCATGGCATCTGTATAGGCGGCAACACCGAAACGGTACACCGGATTTGCATAGGACATCAGATGAATCTCATCAAACCCGCACTCCTGAGCAAAGGCAATATATGAGAAGATATCATGCAGGCGGAAGCCGTTGCGGAGTGCAGCCTCACAGGCGGCCGTATTAACCGGCCCGTCTGCAGTCGGATCCGAGAAGGGAATCTGGATCTCCAGAATCTCCACCCCACCCTCAGAGAGACCACGGCAGGCTGCTTCGAAACCTGCCCTGTCGGGAAAGCCGGCAACCAGGTGTCCCATTATCTTTATACTGTCCATGCTTCACACACCCCGCTCTCGTCTTTCCAGTCGATCCACCTCGGATGCCAGGAACGCTCTCCAGGCATCTCCATACAACTCCCCTGCCGTGATAAATAGATCTTTATCACCTCTTCCGGACATATGTATCACAATAATGCTGTTTTTACTCATTTCTGGCGCTTTCTTCAAGCCTGCAACTGCAGCATGCGCCGATTCCAGCGCAAACAGCAAGCCCTCTCTCGAAGCAAATGTGCTGAAAGCCTCCAGAACTTCTGCATCAGTAGCGCTGGTAAAGACAACCCGTCCCGACCGGTGCAGGGCAACGAGTTCTGGACCTATCCCGGCATAGTCAAGCCCGGCAGAGATCGAATGGGTCGGCAGGACCTGTCCATCTTCATCCTGGAGAAAATAGGATTTGTACCCTTCAATGATTCCAGGCACCCCCCTGCCGTTCATGCGCATGGCATGCATTCCAGGCTCGCTCCCTACTCCTCCAGCCTCTACTGCGGTTAGTCCAACAGGATCATCGAGAAAGGCAGAAAAGATCCCTATGGCATTTGAACCACCTCCGCAGCAGGCAAACACCTCATCCGGCAGCCTGCCGGTCTGCTCAAGGAGCTGCTGCCGGACTTCCCGGCCTATAACGCTCTGGAACCCCCGGACCATATCAGGATACGGATAAGGCCCAAGGGCAGAACCGAGTACGTAAGCTGTATCATCAGGGTTTTTGACCCACTCTTTCATGGCGGCATTAACTGCATCCTTGAGGGTCTTCGTTCCATCATGCACCTCAATGACCTCGGCTCCGTACTGCTTCATCAGGTATACATTGGGCTGCTGTCTCCGTACGTCCACATCCCCCATGAACACCCGGCATGAAAGTCCGAGTTTTGCAGCGGCAGCTGCAGTGGCTACCCCATGCTGCCCGGCTCCTGTCTCAGCAATGACAGCACGCTTGCCCATATACCTGGCCAGCAGCACCTGGCCGAGCGAGTTGTTGATCTTATGGGCCCCTGTGTTGGCGAGCCCCTCTAGCTTCACATAGATATCGGCTCCCCCGAGTTCACGGGAGAGGTTGGCGGCATGGACCAGCGGTGTCGGCCTTCCGACAAAGTGCAGCAGCAACTGGTGGTATTCGTCCTGGAACTGCCTGGATTGCACCGTCTCAAAGAGCCCTTTTTCCAGCTCTTTCAGGCAGGGTTTCAGCACCTCTCCCACATACTGACCGCCAAACGAATCAAACCATTTCCCCATATTTATTCCTTATTGTAGTAAATATTCTGATTATTTTATCATGTTCCTTAATTCCAGGGCATTTTTCCACTCCCGATGCTATA
>CAZSBC010000130.1:6358-9020 GCA_964605195.1 uncultured Spirochaetales bacterium
AGGAGCGGGTCAAAGCAATCCAGCACCTCCTCCAGGTTCTCGGGGGTGATCCCCCCGGCTATGAACGAATGGTGCAGTACCTGCCGGTACTGCTTGCTGAACGGGATTCCCAGGGAGTCGTTTCCAGCTCCCTTGGGGCGGTCAATGAGGCTCAGTGGGGCATAGCGGTCCTCACTGAGCTCCTGCGGCTCTGTAGGTATGATGACCTTGTAGGCATTGCCGTCGAAGGCATGCAGCAACTCAACATCCTCATTGCCGTGCAGCTGGACACCGTCAAGGACTTCCTCGGCAATCAGCCTGCGCAGCGTCTCAGTCATCGCGCTGTCCGGATCCATGACTACGGCAACCTTCAACACTGGCAAATCCCTGAACTGCAGTAGATCATCAATGCTGATCCTGCGCTTCGAATCAGCCAGGATGAACCCAAGGAGATCGGCACCGGCGGCGACAGCCGCCTCCGCATCGGCCCGGCTGGTAATGCCGCATATCTTGACCAGCGGGCGTTGCCGGTACAGCTGCATCAGTCTGGTAAAGAAGTTCGGCGGGCTGTTCATGCCTTTGCAATAAGCCTCAGTCATTGCGGCAACCAGGCTTGGACGGTTCGACGAACGCATCAGGGTCTCGCCTATCAGTATGCCGCTGAACCCTGCGTTGCCTGCAAGTCGGGCTGCAAAGGCATCTTTGACTCCCGATTCGGTGATAACCGGGATATCGGGTGGGATCATCTGTCTCAGCATGTAGGGCACTCTTGGATTGACGGTGAAGGTGGTAAGATCCCGGGCATTGATCCCTATGGCATCGGGGAGCTCCTCAAGCTGCAGTATCCGCTGTATCTGTTCCGCTGTATGGGCTTCACAGAGCACCTGAAGTCCCAGGCTATGGGCATAGGGTATCAGGCTCCGCAGCTGTTCGTCAGCAAGCATCTCAGCAATCAGCAGGACTGCATCCGCTCCTATCAGCCAGGAGTCACGGATATCGCTGCGGCAGAAGAGAAAATCCTTTCGCAAAAAAGCCTTGTCAGGATAGCGCCGCTTCAGGCTGTGGAGATACTGCCAGTTACCGAGAAAGTGGTTCTGCTCAGTCAGCACAGAGAAGCGATCGGCACCTCCGGCTACATACTGATCAATGATATCGTCAAAAGGGTCTGCGGTATTGATCACCCCCCTGCTGGGAGAGGCCTTCTTCAGTTCACATATCAGGCCGGTTGTTCCAAAGTAGTCTACCAGCGGCAGTTCGGGATCTCTCTTCTGCTCACCGTTTCCAAAAGATTCCGCTATCTCCCGGCTCTCTTTCGGACGATACTCACTGCGCAGCTGTGCTATAGTCTGCAGTATGGTATGCATCAGCCTTCCCCTGCCGATTTAGTCAGCCTTCCTAACAAATCATTAACAACCCCGTTCTGCAGCAACTCACATGCTGCCGCATACCCTTTCTGCAGGGAAGGTGCCGTTCCACTCACATAGAGTCCTGCAGCCGCATTCAACGCCACGGCAGCTGTTATCGCCTTACTTCTCCGGGTAAAGGCACCTGCCTTTCCGGATGCAATCGCATAAAACAGGGCTGCGTTCTCTGCGGCATTTCCTCCGGTCAGGTCCTCAGGCTCAAACCCCGTTATCCCGAATGCTTCAGGATCTATCACCCCACTCAGGATGGTGCCTTCAGCAGTAATTTCCCGGTAATCGGTAGGTGCACAGACACTGATTTCATCCATATGATCCTGTGAATGCACTACCATTCCCCGCTTCAAACCGAGTAAAAGGAGTGTTTCTGCATACATATCCATAAAAGAGGAAGAAAAAACACCGGTAACCTGGTATGCCGGCCGCACTGGATTCACCAATGGCCCGATCAAGTTGAAGACTGTCCGCACCTTCATCTCCTGGCGTACCTCTCCGACATGCTTCATTGCACTGTGGTACAACGGAGCGAAGAAGAAGGCAAAATGATTCTCCCTGATTGCTTGCAGAGAGGTGCCGTAATCCTGGTGGACCGGAATTCCGAGGGCCTTGAGAAAATCGTAACTGCCCGATTTCGAGGAGACTGCCTTGTTGCCGTGTTTCGCCACTGCTGCTCCGGCTGCTGCACAGACCAATCCTGCTGCTGTCGATATATTGAAGGTGTGTTTTCCGTCCCCTCCGGTACCGCAGGTATCAAGCAGGCGGTTGTTCTTCCGATCAACTTCCTCCAAGCCGGTCTTGTCCAGCAGTACCGCCGCAAACCGGGAGAGCTCGGTCGGGGTGACCCCCTTCACGGCAAGGGCCCCCAGAAATGCGCCCAGCTGCCCGCTGGTGAGCTCGCCGTTGGTTATCTCGTCCATGATCTCGTAGGCTTCACCGTCATCGAGGGAGATACCCGCGGTGACCTTGGTGAGTATGGAGGTAACCGGCGACTCGCCCCGCCTGTAGCTGAGAAAGTTCTGGATGATCTTCATGCCCTGCTCGGTTTCAAAGGATTCCGGATGGAACTGCACTCCCTCTACCTGGAAATCGCTGTGCCGTACCCCCATGATTGCCTGGTCACTCTGGGCCCTGGCTGTCACCTGCAGAACATCAGGAAAGGTCCCCTGCTCCGCAGCCAGTGAGTGATACCGTACGGCTGTGATATTCTGACGAATGTTCCTGAAGACTCCCTGGCTGTCATGGGCTATGGAATCCGTCTTCCC
>CAZSBC010000131.1:0-9016 GCA_964605195.1 uncultured Spirochaetales bacterium
TCAAGCTTTACCGCACATACCAAGCAATCAGCACCGAGAAACAGAAGGAGAGCTACTGCAATACAGATTATATCGAGAAGCAGACTATGGAGGAGATCATGAATATCTCAATGCAGTTCATTGAGATAATTTCAGATATGGGGATTCCTATCGCATCAGGCGGGTCAATGCATGACTACCTCTGCAGCATTTCAGCCGGTCTGGTCCAGTTTATCTGCATTCGGGACGGAAGGAATGTCTATAGAAGCCTCACTGCCGATAAGATCCATATCCATCCCGGTTCCGTGCTGTTCCGCTCGAGCCCCCGCTACATTGTTGCCGGCGAGATTGTCAAGACCTCACGTATGTTTGCCCGATCTGTTGCTGTCCTGAAGAAGGAGTGGCTTGATGAGATTAATCCCGTCATTGCCAGAGAGTTCCTGAGAAACAGTGCAGAGGGGAGCAGGAAAAAGGCACCCGATGAACGTGGTGGCGATACAGGTTCAAAGACCTTTCTAGGAAAACGGTTTCCGGTCGAGCCCTACAAGGGGAAGAAGAAGATGGTGGTAGTTCCCCTTGAGTTTCTCCAGCGTAACCGCAGGGCCATAGAGGCTCATCTTGGCAAGTATTCGGGGATGAGAATGAAAGTCAGCTACCGGTCACATTTCCTCCATGCGGGGGACCGCCTGGCAAGAATCATGCGTATCCTTCCGCATTTAAACCTCTCTGCCGGGATCATGGATGCGCCACCTCCCGGAAGCTACATTCTCAGTGAGGATCTGTCGCTGCTTACCGACAATCTCGAACTGCTGCTGGCATGTGTCAAGCTGAAACGGGCAGACAGGTCTCTGGGATTTATAGCGCTGGAAACCGACAAGCAGGGCAATTTCAGATTCAGGGCTGTCAAGAATTTCTATTCTGCCCTTGATACAACGCTCTACAATCTTGATTATCTGATTGAACGTATCACCGACCAGGCCGACCACAATCAGATACAGCAAATCAACCGCATTTACCGTCGATTGACTGAAATATATGAATCATAGGAGCTGATCAAGAATCGAGTCGGGAATATTGCCCAGGAAGGTATCACCAAGGTTGCGCTGCAGTATGAAACGGATCTCACCCTTCCGGTTCTTCTTGTCATGCCGCATGGCCTGAATGAAGGCTGCATGGTTATCAACGGGAAGGTCAAGCCGGTATCCGTATGAGTTGAGCAGCTCGATAACCTCTTCGCAGTAACCGCTGTCGGTCACTCCCATCAGGACTCCTGCTCTGAGGGCCCTGGCAATTCCCCAGGCTACTGCCTGCCCGTGCCCAATTCCAGAGAGCTGGTTCATCGATTCATAGGCGTGCGCAAAGGTGTGCCCGAGATTGAGCTTAGCCCTGATACCGACCTTCTCATGGGGATCGGCCTCTATGAACTCCTTCTTGACCAGAAGGGAATCATGGATGATCTCCTGCATCACAGCAATATCCCTTGCCAGGATCCTGCTACTCAAGGCTTTCACCCGCTCATAGAGCACTCCACCGACTAGCAGCCCATGCTTGATAATCTCGGCGAGGCCGTTGAGATACTCACCAGCGGGAAGCGTACTGATAAATGGGGCATGGATCACCACTCTCTCGGCAGGGTAGAAGGAGCCGACCAGATTCTTGTATGACCGGAAATCGACACCTGTCTTGCCCCCGAGGGAAGCATCAACCATGGAAAGGAGCGTGGTTGGCACGAGGATAATCCGTACACCTCGCATATATACGGAAGCGGCAAATGCCGTTATGTCGCACACTACCCCACCGCCTACAGCAATGAAGAGGGCATCTCTACCCAGTTCACAGGCCAGTGCCTTCTGCAGTATCTGCTCCACCGTGCCGAGATGCTTCTCTACTTCTCCGCTTCGCAGTACGCAGCTCTTCTCCGGTATATGGGATAGCAGTCTGACACTATTCTCGTCGAACACGAAGAAGGCGTCGTCGTATTGCAACAGCAATGCGGTAATATCGTCTGTGAAGGTCACCTCTGTCCTGTTATCATGAATCGTACAGCTGAAATCCATTCTCTAGTTATAATCCAAGCAGCTGAAATATGCAATCATAGCGTGAATGGTTGCAGCCATATCTCCGCGGTAGAGCCCTAGATGAGACAGGGGCATGCTTGAAAAAATAGAGCAAATACCACACAATCAGAGGATGAACACCTATCTTGACTGGGCTTCAACAACACCGATAAGCAGACTTGCATTAAGCACGTATACCGACACAGCTGCCGAGTATGTCGGGAACCCCTCTTCCATCCATGATGACGGCATTCGGGCCGGGAAACTTCTAGAACGCTGCCGCTCAGAGTTAGCAGATCTGCTGCAGACCATTCCCGGGAAGCTCTATTTCACTTCAGGGGGAACTGAGAGCAACCATCTGGTACTTGCTTCTCTGCTGAGTGGAAAGCGGCGGGGAAACATCATCATATCGGGGATAGAGCATCCGGCTGTGTACGAGTATACAAGGCTCTACAGGGAGCATGGTTTCACCGTCCGAATCCTCAAAACTGTACATGGTTTCGCAGACCTGGACCACCTGGCTGCCTGCATTGACACGGATACCCAATGTGTTGCCTGCATGCTGGTAAACAACGTCACCGGGGTGATTCAACCCCTGGATGCATTGGTCAGGGTAGTTCGAGAAAAGGAACAACGGCTAGGCAGACGTATCCACATCCACACAGATGCAGTCCAAGCCCTGGGCAAGATACCGGTGATGCTTCCTGCTCTCGGAGTGGATTCGGCCGCTTTCAGCGCCCATAAGTTCCGGGGCCCCAAGGGCACCGGCCTGCTGTTTCTTCGTACTCCAATCAAGACCCTGGTGCGGGGCGGCGGACAGGAGCGGGATGTCCGTTCCGGTACCGAAGCCCTTCCTGCCATTGCTTCCGCCACAGCGGCAGCTTCACAGGCGGCTGCATCAGTAGCAGAGAACCTGGAACGCGCAAGGGGGCTAAAAGTTTGTCTTTTGGGGCACCTTCGACGCTATCCCAAACTCTTCACGCCGGTAGCCGCTGACTACCTTGACACCACCCGCTATTCCCCCTACATTACCACCTTCAGCTGTAACGGTATCCCTTCCGAGGTTATGGTACGGGTGCTCAATGATGCCGGATACTCCATTTCAGCCGGATCGGCCTGCTCCTCCAGAAACCGAACCAAACGGGAACGGGTTCTGAAGAACATGGGATTCGATTCCCGCTTCTGCGCATCAGCTGTCAGGATTTCACCCGACCCTGGTATGGATCCTCAAGCTTTCGAGCTCTTCTGCGAAACACTCTGCCGCCAAGCTACCCTACTACACAAAAGTCTGGGAAAGATATAGTATGCAGAGCTATGAAAAGTGAGCATCTATATCTGATAAAACTCGGAGAGATTTCCCTGAAGGGACAGAACCGTAATTTCTTTGAGCGAGTCTTGCGGAAGAACATACGTCGAAGACTCCCTCAGTGCACGCTGGACTTCCAGACGCAGAAGGGGAGAATGTTCATGCGGGCTGAACCTGCTACCCATGATGACATAGCCGAAGTTCTGTCGAAAACATTCGGAATCCAGGGCTTTGCCCCGGCGATCTCCACAGAGAAAGATATCTCTGCCATTCTTGCCGCAGTAGATGAACTGCTGGCCGCCAGTAGCCCGGATGACGCATTCTCCTTCAAGGTTACCGCCCGGCGTTCCGACAAACAATTCCATCTTGATTCCTACGGTATTTGCTGTGCCGTAGGTGATGCCGTCGGTGCCCGCTATTCCCAGGCATCGGTTGATCTGCACAATCCTGATATCACGATATCCGTTGAAATCCGCAATAGGGCCTTTATCTATATTTCATCATCTCCCGGTCCCGGGGGGCTCCCGGTTGGCTGCGCCGGTCGGGGATTGCTGCTGCTATCCGGCGGCATCGACTCTCCCGTTGCCGGTTTCAGGATGGCAAAGCGAGGCCTGAGGCAGGATGCCATCTATTTCCATACCTACCCCTATACTTCGGATGAAGCGAGAAAGAAAGTGGAGGATCTAGCTGATATCCTCAAAGAGTACATCCCGGGCCTGCGGCTCTTTACTGTTCCCTTCACAGCAGCGCAGCTACATATCAACAGGGTCGGAAAGGCCGAGGAACATACTCTGCTGATGCGGTATGCCATGGTGAAGATTGCCAATATCGTAGCAGCACAACTGCATGCATCCTGTCTCGTCACAGGGGAATCGCTCAGCCAGGTTGCCAGCCAGACCCTTGAAAGCCTTACTTTCACGGACAGCGCATCCGATCTGCTGATTCTGCGCCCCTTGATCGGCCTGGACAAGGAGGAGATCATCAGGACAGCTCAGGATATCGGCAGCTACGAGACCTCAATCCTCCCCTATGAAGACTGCTGCACAATCTTCTCACCCAAGCACCCGCTGGTGCGCCCCGACCGGGATGAGATGACTGAAAGATTTGAAAAATTGCAGATTGAACCGCTACTGGAAGAGGCTGCCCGGAAGACCCTGCAGCAGCCGGAATAGAGCTCTGCCCAATAGTTTCGAGGTTTTTTAGGATGCTGTATCGGCAGTTTTCTTCTCGGCAGCCGGTTTTCCACTCGTTGCAGCAGCAGGACTGCTGCCCTCTTGCGTGCTTCCGGTCGTATTGCCGTTACCTTTTTCAGCGCTTTCAGCAACTGGCTTGGAGCTGCTCCCCTTATTGTCAGTGACATAGAAACCGCTTCCTTTGAAGATAATTCCCGCACCACCCGATATAACCCGGCTTACAGGGCTGCTGCAGTGTGGGCAGCTGTATTCAGGTGACTCTTGCATTCCATGAAACTCTTCAAATGAGTAGTTGCAGACATCACATCTGTAGTCATACGTTGGCATGGCTCATTCACTCCTGCGTGATTGATTGTTCAAATTCCCGCTGCAGCAGACTCTCAATTACCGGCCGAAGATCCTCCATCTGCAACTCAACGCTGTTGATGGTGATCTGCAGATCATTATCGACAACTATTGACTGCTGCCACCCATCTGGCATCTCGTCCATCCGGCGCAACTTTTCCAGATATTTCTTCTTCAACGTGATACTGATCACCGTTGTAGCAGGTTTCTGATCGGTCACGATCATACCATGAATATCGAAAAAATCTTCCGATGAGTCAACTGCCAGCCAAAGAGAATCTATGCTTTTAATCAGCTCCCCCGGGATGAGATCGTCAAGGGCACCGGTGAGTGAAACGGGCTGGTGGATATATATCCCAAGCATGCCGGCTACGAGGTCTACAGCGATCGAATCGGGAACAAATACCTTCCTTGTACGGTAGGTCCCTTCGAGTACCGGGGAGATATCCTGTGAAGAGAAGAAGAGAATGCCGTTCTCGGGCACTGAAACTTCAATACCGCTGCTGCTGCGATAGTAGCGCTGGTGTTCGTCAAGTCCCGCTACCCAGTCACGGTTCAGGGAGAGAAACGCGTTGATAAGGGCCATGGAGATATTTCCCTCTATCGCCCCGTAATAGCCAGCGATGTCACCACTCTCTGCCCCGGGAAGAATAATCGAGACATTGAGCCGTTCAGTAAGGGCAATAATACCGGAAAGCTGATCCAGTTCCTGCCAGTATGCAGCCAACTCGTCAAGAATGACCATGGACCTGTCGGTCGAGGCCGTTATCACGATCTCACCCGGTGCGCCGAGGGCGGTAATATAGCTCTCATCGGGGAATGGGGTACGATGCACACAGCCAGAGACAGCAGCTGTCAGCAGGCAAACCGCCAATACCCTGAAAAAGCCGTTTCGCACCATTCCCTTCCCCCTCATCTACGATTTCCTGGCTATGTCAATAGCGGCTTCATGCTCTCCGCAGCTGATCGTTTCGGCATAATCTGTGATACCGTCACCGATGGTATCAGCAAGCGTCTCCTGCCGGATGTAATCGGAAAATGCGGCTACCGCAACTGTAACTTCCTCGGGTCCTGATACCGTAAGGTCTATGCGGTCAGTAACTTCAAGGCCGCGATCCTTACGCAAATTCTGGACACTGCGAATGATGTCCCGTGCAATTCCTTCACGTATCAGCTCGGGAGTAATCCTGCTGTCAAGTCCAACGGTAACAGGACCTTCGTTGAGAATCTTCATTCCCTCATTCTCGCTGCGCTGGACCACAATTGCATCGGCATCGATGCTGATTTCGCCGTTTGTGTAGGAAACGACTGTGGATTCACCGTTGAGCAATCCTGCAATGCGCTCGTTGGCAAAGTCCTGAATTGTTGCAGCCACCTCTTTCATATCCTTACCGAGCTGTCTGCCGAGCAGTTTGAAGTTTGCTTTGGCGGTGTATGATACGAGATCGGATTCATCACCACGATACTTAACCGCCTTGACATTCAACTCCTCCCGTATGATCGACTCCATCTCCCTGAGGATATCCAGTTCCCGTCTGTTGCGGTTGACAATGAAGAAGCTCGAAAGCGGCATACGTGTCTTCAGGGCATGCATGCTGCGGAGAGCTCTTCCCATGGTGACAACCTGCTTAGTCAGAGCCATCTTCAGTTCAAGCTCTGTATCACGGTTACAGTCATGGTACTCAGGATAGTCACAGAGATGGATTGATTCAGGCATGGAATCTGTCTTCAAATTGAGATAGATTTTTTCTGTGGTGAAGGGGATGATCGGCGCTGCAGAGAGAGAAAACTTCAGCAGAACCGAATATAGTGTGTTGTAGGCATCCATCTTGTCGGTATCGTTTTCCGACCGCCAGAATCTTCTTCGTGATCTTCTGATGTACCAGTTGTTCAGCAGGTCCACAAACTCAACCAGCGGCTGACAGGCCTTCTGCATCTCATAGGCATCAAGGGCTGTCCGCATCGTATGCACGAGCACTTCCGTCTCTGATAAAATCCACTTATCGAGTGGATTGGAGAGTTTCTCCATCCAGTCACCGGTCAGTGCCGTCTGGGGATCGTACCCGTCAATATTGGCATAGGTAACAAAGAAACTGTAGGCATTCCAGAGGGGGATGATGAAACTCTTCAGCACATCGCGAACTCCGTCATCGGAAAAACGCAGGTCCTCTGCCCGGACAACAGCAGAGTTCATCAGGAAGAAGCGCATCGCATCTGCACCGAAATTGTTCACCACATCCATGGGATCAGAGTAGTTTCTCAGCGACTTGGACATCTTCTTTCCATCAGCTGCCAGCACCAGCCCGTTGGTAATTACGTTAAAGAAGGCTGGTTCATTGAACAGGCCTGCAGCGATGATGGTAAGCGTATAGAACCAGCCACGGGTCTGGTCAAGCCCTTCACAGATGAAATCAGCCGGAAAGTTGCGGTCAAAATGCTCCTTGTTCTCGAAGGGATAATGATTCTGGGCGTAGGGCATGGACCCAGATTCGAACCAGCAGTCCAGGACATCAGGAATCCGGCGCATAGTCCCCTTCCCGTCAGGACTCTCCCAGGTTATCTCGTCAACAAAGTGCTTGTGCAGGTCATCTACTTTCTGACCAGACTTGCGCTCCAGCTCCTCTTTCGATCCGATCACCTCGTAATAGTCAGACCCGTCACACTTCCAGACCGGGATGGGATTACCCCAATAGCGGTTTCGACTTATAGCCCAGTCACGGGCTCCCTCCAGCCACTTCCCAAACCGACCGTGCTTGAGGTGTTCGGGTATCCAGTTTATCCGGTCGTTGGCTGCAAGCATCTGCTGTTTGATCTTGGTCACATCGACAAACCAGCAGGAGAGGGCCCGGTATATGAGAGGTTTCTTGGTGCGATAGCAGAATGGATAGCTGTGACGGTAGCGCTCTTTCTTCACCAGCTTCCCCGCTTCCTGGAGGTAGCGGATGATATCATCATCGGCATCCTTGACAAAAAGCCCTTCCCATTCGGGTACCTCGGAGGTGAACCGGCACTCCGCATCAATAGGACAGACAACGGGTATTTCGGTTCCCCTGAGGATATTATAGTCATCTTCGCCGAAGCCGGGCGCTGTATGGACAATTCCGCACCCGTCCTCTTCGGTGACATAATCGCCTGCAAAGACCCTGAAAGCCCCTGTATCGGCAAGGTCGGCAAAGAATGGCATCAGCGGCTCATACTGCATGCCCACCAGATCATTACCGCTGTAGTGCGTTGTGATGCTGTATTCAGCTTCATCCTTGAAGTAGACAGGGACCTTGGAAGCAGCCAGAATGTAGGACTCCCCACTCTTTTCCTCTACCTTCACGTACTTGATATCAGGGCCAACCGCTAGGGCCAGATTCGATGGAAGGGTCCATGGAGTTGTCGTCCAGGCCAGGAAATAGGTCCGCTCTTCTCCCTTGATCCTGAACCTGACTGTGATGGCGGGATCGGTAACATCCTGATACCCACCAAGATTCACCTCAAAATTAGACAGCGGGGAAGAGAGGGCCGGACTGTAGGGAAGAATGTTATACCCCTCATAGACAAGGCCCTTCTCCCAGAGGGTTTTGAAGACCCACCAGATCGACTCCATGTAATCGGGATCCATCGTTTTGTAGTCATGCGCGAAATCAACCCAACGGCCAAGTCTGGTAACAATCTGTTCCCACTCCCCGGTATAGCGCAGCACTATGGAGCGGCAGCGTTCGTTGAATTCAGCAACTCCAAACTCCTCTATCTGACTTTTTCCCGATATGCCTAGATCCTTTTCAATTTCATACTCAACCGGCAGCCCGTGACAGTCCCAGCCGAACCTTCTTTCGACCTTCCTGCCTTTCATGGTCTGATAACGGGGTATGATATCCTTGATGGTACCGGGAACAAAATGGCCGAAATGCGGTAATCCCGTTGCAAACGGAGGACCATCGTAAAAAATGTATTCGTCAGCACCATCACGCTGATCTATAGATTTCTGAAAAATATTCTTCTCAGCCCAGAATGCAAGAATCTCCTCTTCCATCCCGGGAAAATGTACTTTGTTGTCGACAGGTTCAAACACAACGTCCTCCAGATCACATAGTTGCTAGATCATACCTGGACAATATATATGTTCCAGGTATGATCTAGCAACTATG
>CAZSBC010000132.1:0-9007 GCA_964605195.1 uncultured Spirochaetales bacterium
GGAATCAGTGCATTGAGTATATTTATCATACAAAACACTGTAAAAAGTTCACTTCTCCTGCTACAATACGTAGTGCTGATAGTTATTTCGTGAAGGATGATCGTAAAGCTATATAGTGCCGATTGCCTTCATTTTACCTGAGCTTCATGCAAAAAAGTTGGTTTTTGCATGAAGACATAAAGCCAATTGTTCTATATGCATCCGAGAACAATGTTTGTGCACATTTTGCAATTGGCTCATCTGACATATTCATACAGTAAGGAGTACCAAATGGATGTTAAGAATCTACGGGTCAACGGCAAACGTCTGCGTGAGGCAATTGAGGCATCGGCGAAGATCGGTGCTACGGCAAACGGCGGTTTGGAGCGCTGTGCTGCCACCGATGAGGACAGGCAGGGACGTGAATTGCTGATGAAATGGTTCAAGGATTGCGGGGTAGAGGTTACCGTTGATGAGATGGGCAATATGTTTGCCGTTAAACCTGGCAGGGACCGATCCCTGGGAGCCGTAATGACCGGCTCCCATTTTGATACCCAGAAACCGGGCGGTCGCTTTGACGGTATTCTCGGCGTCATCGGAGGTATCGAGGTGCTGCGGGTCCTTGTTGAGAACAATATTGAACTGGAACGCGATTTCATCGTAACCAACTGGACAAACGAAGAGGGCGGTTGGTACGCTCCTGCATGTATGGGTTCAGGGGTCTGGGTAGGCAATATCACCAAGGAGTGGGCTTACGACCGACCCGACAGGGACGGGAAGACCAAGTTTGGCGATGAGCTGGAACGTATCGGCTACAAGGGTGATTTCCCTGCTGATCACAAGGCCTGGAATATCCATGCCGCCTATGAGCTTCATATCGAACAGGGGCCACAGCTCTATGCGGAGAAGCTGCAGATCGGCGCTCCAAAGGGAATCCTCTGTCTCCACTGGTACGATGTATATCTTGAAGGTGCTGCCAACCAGGTAGGACCAACCCCCATGGAGGGGCGGCATGACGCCCTGCTGGCATTTTCCGAGATGAACATGACTGTCGATACCATGTTGCTCATCAGATGGGCAACATGGTATCGACAGTCGGTGAGATACAGAACCATCCCAACTCCCGTAACATCATTCCTGACGGTGTGCACTTCACCGTCGATATACGGTCCTGGGATGATGAGCATGCGCTGAAGGCCTGGGAGATGATGAAGAGGGAGTTCGAGGTGATAGCGGAACGGCGGGGATGTCCGATACGGACCGAGGAGACCTGGAAAGTGGAACATGCCCCCTTTGACCTGGAGCTGTGGGATCGGGTTGTTGAAACTGCCGGGGAACTGGGCTATACCAGCAAGAGAATGGTATCCGGTGCCGGGCATGATATGAGCGAGGTGAACAAGGTCACCCGTGGTGCAATGATATTTGTTCCGAGCATTAACGGACGCAGCCATGTGGAGATTGAGGATACCCCATATGAGGATTGTGAACGCGGGGCAAATGTGCTGTTGCACTGTATCCTCAAGACCGCCAATGAGCGTTAAGTACCTTACTGCCTGATCCAGCATGATGCAGTAAGGGCAGAATTATGATAACGGCTCCTGTGACAACCGCCTTATGACCAGTATCATTGGGCGGTTGTTTTGTATACGCTGTATTGCGGCGCAAACTAGACAAAATCCACAAATCAGTTTACTGTTTGGGTACCCATGAACGAATCTGTAGCCATCCGAAATCTGCACTTTTCCTATCCCCGCTATCATAACAGCCGTACAAGCAAGCTCTTTACGGATGCCGGAGCTACCTTTCAGAAAGGTATGATGCATGTTCTTCTCGGGAGACCTGAGACGGGCAAGACAACACTGGGAAGAATTCTCTGCGGACTTACGCCGGACTATTCAGGCGGATCTATCGATGGATCAGTCCTGGTTGAAGGTGTCAACGTTGTTGAGGAGACGGGAAGCAATCTGATTGAGTATGTGGGGATGGTTTTCCAGGATCCCGAGGAACAGATTCTCATGGCGCAGGTTGAGGACGAGATTGTTTTTCCGCTTGAATCCCTTGGCCTGAACAGACCTAAAATTCATGAACGGCTTGAACGGGAGCTCTCCTTCTGGGACCTTGATGAGTTGCGTCTCACCAATCCGGGCTATCTGTCGGGGGGGGAGAAGAAACGGCTGCTGCTGGCAGCCCTCTGTGCCGTCAATCCGAAGATATGGATCCTTGACGAGACTTTTGAAGAGCTTGATGAGCAGTGGCGGGAAGCCCTGATACAGCGGGCCGTCGAATCGGGAAACACGGTCATAGTGCTGGCCTCCAAGCATATTGAGCTCTATGATATATATGCCTCGAGCTGGAGTGTCATACATGAGGGGAAAATTGTGCAGGGTGAGCGTTCCCGGATCCTGCAGATACTGGGCGATAACTGGGAGTACAGGAAACTGCACCCGACACTTCCCTATATACGGGGAGCAGGAATGAAACGGGGCGAACCGATCATATCACTGCGTAACATATCCTACTCCTATCCCGAAGGGAATCCTGACTTTACCCTCTATGTTGACTCCCTCGATATCTTTTCTGGGCAGATAACGGCATTCTATGGGCCAAACGGATCGGGGAAGAGTACCCTGAGCAAGATTCTCTGTGGCCTCATCAGACCGGACAGGGGCGAGATTACGGTACCTGGCAAACATGGGAAGCGGCATGCCGCCGCACCCTCTCTGCTGCAGCGCTTCACAGGATATCTCTTTCAGAATCCCGATTACCAGATATTCCTCCCCTCCGTTAAGGAGGAGCTGATGTTCAGCCTGCTGCAGGCTGGGGTAGATCGCCAGGATGCCAACCGGCAGGCCCTTGCCAGTGCAGAACTCTTCGGGCTGACCAATCTCAGGGAACCCCCTGCCATGATGAGCTACGGAGCTCGGAAACGACTTCAGGCTGCCGTCTGCTATCTGCTTGATCGCTCCTGCTGCATCCTTGATGAAGCCGATTCGGGGCTGCTGATGTCGGAGTATATCAGGATCATAGATCTCTTTGTGAAGCGTGATGCCAGTCTTATCATCATAACCCACGATCTGAGACTGGCCCGCAAACTTGCCGATACCATTGTCACTTTTCAGGATGGAAGGGCCCAGGAGCTTTCGCATGATTGAATCTGCCTATCATCCCGGAAACAGCTATCTGCACACTTTTGATGTTCGGGCAAAAATGCTGCTTATGGTCGCCTTTTCCGGGGCGCTCTTTATCCCGCAGCCCGTCGAGTTGCTGGCAATATTTACCGTGATTGCCTTTCTGCAGGCCTTCCCGGCAGCAGGATTCAGAAATGCCTTCTCTCCCCTGAAGATCATACTGCCGCTGGTGATCCTCATTGTTCTACTGACGCCGCCCTTCTACCGTGAGGGAGAGGTGCTGCTCTCGCTAAATACCGTTGTGCTGCTGACAGACACAGGTCTGTTCCGGACCCTGACGCTGATACTGCGCTTTACGGGAATCACCTATGCCTTCTTTGTCTTTTTTCGGTCCACTCCGCTGAATCAGGTGGTGCTTGGGCTCAGATGGTATGGGGTTCCGGCAAAGGGAGCCCTGATCATGAGCATGTCGTTTCGCTTCATTCCCCTGATAACCAACATATACCACCGTGTCACAGAAGCGCATAAACTCAGGGGAAGTTTCGAAACCGGCATGTGGGGATGGGCAAGAATGAAGGGCATGGTGCCGGTACTCACATCGGTGCTGGTCAAGGCGGTGAAATCGATTCCCGTCATCTCAATGAGTCTAGAGCATCGGGGATTCGGCCGGGTGAACCCGCGATCGGTCTATCATCGCCTCATTGGTGGCAGAAAGTACTTTACCCAATTCACTTTTTCAGTTATCATGGCGCTCATAATCATAACATTGCCACTAGTCATTGTGTGAAACAGCAGTGATTCAATCGTTATACACTATATAAAAGAGATCCTGGAGGCATAGATTACCATGCAAACTTCGCGCATAAGCAGATCACCGGCCTACCGTGTTGTCTCTATTGCCGTGTTGACAGCTGTCACTGCGGTCTTCACCCTGCTGGTCAGAATCCCGATTGCACCTACCCGTGGCTATATAAACCTCGGGGATGTGGCTATCTTCTTCACAGCCTTCACCTTTGGCCCGGTTACGGCGCTGTTGTCCGGCGGACTTGGTACAGCCATTGCCGACCTTCTGGCAGGCTATGCCCAATGGGCACCGATTACCCTGGTAATTCACGGACTGCAGGGACTGGTTGCCGGGCTGGTTGTCAGGGGTATGGTAGCACGACCGACACGTTTGACGGCAGCAAGCGGCGAAGAGGAGTCTGCGGAGGAACTGGAGGCTGGTGTACGGAATCCCCTTCCCCTGCTGGCGGTAATAGTTGCCGGTATTCTCGGTACAGTGATTATGGCGGGACTTTACTTCCTTGCGGCCGGTATCATGTACGGTTTTGGTCCTGCCGCAGTGGAGATACCGGGGAATCTTATCCAGAATGTCGTCGGGATCATCGGGGGCGTACTGCTTTCCAAGACAGTTCTGCGGGCCTATCCGCCTGTGCAGGACCTGTATCTGTAGAAATTATGCCGTCCTCTGTGCAGGACGGTTTTTTGTATATGGAGAGGTGCATGAAAGAGATAAAACAGGGACTATCATTTGACGATGTGCTGCTTATTCCGGCAGAGTCACGTATCACACCGGCACAAGCCGATGTATCAACCCGGATAACCCGGAATATCACGATGAATATTCCGCTGATAAGTGCTGCCATGGATACCGTCACAGAATCACGGATGGCTGTTGCGCTTGCGAGGGAAGGCGGAATCGGTATTATCCACAAGAACCTGACCATAGCGGAACAGGCCGGTGAGATTGACAAGGTAAAACGCTCACAATCCGGAATCATCACAGCTCCCATATCGCTGAAACCGGACAATACGGTACAGGATGCCGTCTCCCTGATGGAACGCTACCATATCTCAGGTATTCCGGTCACCGATGATGCCGGTCTGCTCAAGGGTATCCTCACCAACCGTGACCTTCGCTTCCAGACCGATTTTACTATTCCCCTGCAGCAGGCTATGACTAGTGAGAACTTAGTGACAGCCCGGCCCGGAACAAGCCTGGAAGCGGCCAGCCATCTGCTGCATCAGTACCGGATTGAGAAGCTGCCCATAGTTGATGCCCACGGGGTGCTTGTAGGACTGATCACCTTCAAGGATATCATGAAAGCCCGGGATTATCCCAACAGCTGCAAGGATGATACCGGCAGGCTGCGGGTTGGGGCAGCCCTGAGTTCAGGGGGAGAACTTGAGCTTGAGCGGGCCCAGGCCCTGATTGATGCCGAAGTTGACCTGCTGGTCGTCGACAGCGCCCACGGCCACAACCACATGATTGCCAGAACAGTCAAGATCATTAAGAGCCACTTTCCCGATATTGATGTTATTGCCGGTAATATCGTCACCGCCGAAGCTGCTGCTGCCCTGATCGCTGCCGGTGCCGATGCGGTGAAGGTCGGGGTCGGACCCGGGTCAATCTGTACTACACGGGTCGTTGCCGGTGTCGGAGTTCCCCAGCTCACGGCTGTACGTGATACGGTTCTTGAAGCCGCAAAATCCGGGATACCGGTAATTGCGGACGGTGGGATCAAGTTCAGTGGCGACATCGCCAAGGCTATAGCCGCAGGGGCCGATTCGGTCATGATCGGCAACCTCTTTGCAGGTACCGCTGAGAGCCCCGGTTCGATCATCACGCATATGGGACGCAACTACAAGGTGCATCGCGGCATGGGCTCGGTAAAAGCCATGGAAAGGGGTTCTAAGACCCGTTATTTGCAGGATGAAGTGGAATCATCCAAGCTTGTTCCTGAAGGTATCGAGGGACGGGTCCCCTACCGGGGGCCGCTGTCGGAGTATGTCCACCAGCTTGTCGGCGGACTGCGTTCCGGCATGGGATACTGCGGCTGCAGCACCATAGCCGAGATGCAGCAGTATGCCCGGTTCATCCAGGTGACCCAGGCGGGCATCATCGAGAGTCATCCCCATGACATCACTATCACCGAAGAACCACTGAACTACCAGATCAACAGGTAGTGATCGTATAATCCCGGGAGTAATCATGACAGTACATGACCAGAACATACTGGTGCTTGACTTCGGCGCACAATACAGCCAGCTTATTGCCAGAAGGGTGCGGGAGGCAAAGGTCTACAGCCAGATACTGCCCTACAACGCCTCTGCCGGGCAGATACGGGAGCTGAACCCCAAGGGGATCATCTTCAGCGGAGGACCTGCCAGTGTCAATGCTCCCGACTCCCCGCGACCGGATCCCGAAATATTCTCGCTTGGAATCCCAATCCTTGGAATCTGTTACGGTCTGCAGATCATCACGATCATGAACGGGGGATCGGTGGTACGTCCTGACCGCAGGGAGTATGGGTTTGCCAGAATAGCACATACCCAAGGATCCCAATTGTTCAGCGGCTTTAGAGACGACAATCAGGTATGGATGAGCCACGGTGATTCGGTAGCCTCTGTGCCAGAGGGATTCGTCGTCACCGCCACCACGGCAAACTGTCCGGTAGCAGCTGTTGAGAGCAGGGAGTTAGGGCTCTACGGAGTCCAGTTTCACCCCGAGGTGGTTCATTCGGAGCAGGGCAGGCTGCTGATTGAAAACTTCATTACGGGTATCTGTGGATGCGTACAGGACTGGAACATGGGCTCCTTCATTGATCTGGCTGTTGCCGATATACGGAGCAGGGTGGGTAAAAAAACAGTTCTCTGCGGGCTCTCCGGCGGGGTTGATTCCAGCGTCGCAGCGGCGCTGATCCACCGTGCCATCGGAGATCAGTTAGTCTGTGTCTTTGTCAATAACGGACTGCTGCGAAAGGGTGAGGCCGATCTGGTACTGCAGGTATTCCGGGACAATTTTCATATCAGGCTGCAGTTTGCCGATGCCGAAGATCAGTTTCTTGAGAGCCTACGGGGCGTAAGCGAACCAGAACAGAAACGTAAGATAATCGGGAAGGTCTTCATAGACGTATTTGAGAAGGAGGCCCGTTCATTGGGCCGTGTCGACTACCTTGCCCAAGGAACGCTCTACCCGGACGTGATCGAGAGCGTGTCGGCAACCGGGGGACCGTCCGCCACCATCAAGAGCCACCACAATGTCGGGGGGCTGCCTGAGGACCTCCGCTTTGAGCTGATTGAACCCCTGAAGGAGCTGTTCAAGGATGAGGTCCGGGCCCTCGGTAAAGAGCTAGGGCTGCCCGATGAGATCGTCTACCGGCATCCCTTTCCCGGGCCGGGGCTGGGCATTCGCTGTATAGGTGAGATCACCAAGGAGCGCCTTGATACCCTTCGGGATGTAGATGAAATCTTCATCGATGAGATCCGCAGTGCCGGTCTCTACGACGATATCTGGCAGGCCCTTGCCTGTCTGCTGCCGGTAAAGAGCGTCGGCGTGCAAGGCGATGAACGGACCTACGAGGAGGTCTGCTCGCTGCGTGCGGTTACCAGTGAAGATGCGATGACAGCTGACTGGTACCGTTTTCCCCCGGAAGTACTGCAAAAAGCCGCAAACCGCATCTGCAATGAGGTTTCAGGGGTCAACCGGGTACTCTATGACATCACCTCCAAACCACCCGGAACTGTTGAATGGGAGTAGAAAACCTATGCTGGATAGGCCGGCTGTATAGCGACAGTTGTGTAGGTATCTGGAAACAATCTGTAGGTTGAAGCGTAATTTCTGCTCCCATTTTCGTGGTCTATTCCCGTTTCTCTGCTCTGAATTGCCAATGGTCAGTGCCCCAGATCAGGAACTGATTACTGTCATGACTACGGTGTAGATTATCAGCGTAACGATTGTATAGAGCACAAGCAGGTTGGTATAGAACATTGACTCACGTTCATGCTGCTTCGGAATATAGACCGGTATGATAAATGGCGGCGGCAGAAGAAAGAAGGTGATGAAGGCATAGCGCATCATCGTTCCGAGATCCATGATCAGCAGATCAGTAAGCAGGTAGAACCCAGTCCCGAACACGGTGACGAGCAGCAGTCTAGTACCGAGGAACTGCAGCCCGCGTCGCCAGTCTGTGGGTTTCAGCGTAAGATGGTAACCGATGACAAGCAGGATCAGGGGTGTTGTGATTGCCCCGACACTCTTTGCAGTGGCAATGACTCCCCGTACCCAGAAGAGATCAGCCACTTCGGTATACCAACCGGTCACATTCAGCAGCAGTGCGGAAAGGATGGCTATGATAATGGGTGAGGATATGAATGATTTCAGAACCGGTATCAGGCGTACCTGTCCCTGATTACGTGCACCGAGCAGGGGAGCGTAGAGGAACCAGATAAAGAATTCATGACCAAGACCAAGCAGAAGGAGGTAGTGGAGGTTGTCTCCTCCGAAGAGGCTGCTGAAGAGAGCTACCCCGACCATACCGAATTCAAAACCGGTAAAGAAGAATGGTGAAAGCGGGTAGTGCACAATCTGGAGCTTCCTGAGCATGCTCCCGGCAGCAAAAAGTAGTAGGCATGTGATGAAAGTTCCTGCAAACAGCAGCAGATAGCGTGCCTGCAGATCTATGGTGAGGAAAGATGCAAAGAAGATCGCCGGCAGGCCCACCTTGATAATCAGCTGCTTGAGTGCTTCGCTGATGGTATCAGAGAGTATATGGCGTTGCCGCAACAGGGTCCCGATGAAGATGATGAGAAAAACCGGTATGAATCGGGATATGATATCAGTCATACAATTCTGAAATATGCTCCTTGTATTCCTCCAGCATCTCCCTGCCGCGTGCTTCGTTTACCTTCAGCAGCAGCAGACCACCGGCAATGAATAGGATGAGAATCGAAAGGATCCCGATACGGTTGCTTCCGGTGACCAGGGTAACAATTCCCATCAGTGCAGGACCAATGACAGCGGCGAACTTGCCGAGCATGTTGAAGAAACCGAAGAACTCGGCCGACTGCTTCTCGGGAATCAGGCGTGTGTAGAAACTGCGGCTGAGGGCCTGTATACC
>CAZSBC010000133.1:0-8905 GCA_964605195.1 uncultured Spirochaetales bacterium
ATGCTGAACGTGAAGTACTTCACCCCGATATTGAATGCACCGCAGAGTGCCATCCTGGGGGTGGGGACCCTGAGCCAGGAGCCGCGGATCATCGACGGCGGGCTGCATATCCGCTGGATTCTCTCCCTCAGCCTGACCTATGACCATCGTATCATCGACGGGGCCCCTGCCGCCCGGTTTCTCAATGCGATCAGGGAGTCCCTGGAGAGCGGGAATATCCCGGAGTAGGGTATGGTAAGTATCAACAAGCATGCCATGCGGCAGGTGCGCGCTCTCATGGAGCAGGCCGAGGTGCTCGGCTGCCGCCATTACCGCCTGGGAAACGGTGCCCATGTCATCGATATGGGCATCGGTGTCCCGGGAAGCTGGGAGGCTGCCAGGATATTTACCGAAATCGACATGGCCTCCCTGGGACACTGCAGCTACCGTGACTTCCCGCTGGATGAACGGATCAGTGTCACTGCGGTGGAAGTCTATGTCGACAACCTGGAACTGGCCTGCATGGCGTCGCAGATGGCCGGGCTGCAGCTTGCCTCAGGTGAGTTTTCTGCAATTGCATCGGGTCCCGCCCGGGCCCTGGCCCGCTCAGAAGGGGATACCCATATCCACCTGACAGCCTACCGGGACTCCCACCATGAGGCGGTTCTCGGGGTGACGGCCGGCAGCCTGCCCGATGAGCAGTTTGCAGCCCATGCTGCCGAAGTGTGCCGTGTCGAGCCGCAGCACCTCTATCTGCTGATGCACGGCTACAACTGTTTGGTTAATGCCGTGCAGGTTTCGGCCAGGATAGTTGAGCAGACTCTCAACCAGATGATGCTCTGCAGCTTTCCCCTGGACCGGCTGGTCTCCGCCCGCGGCTACTGTGCCATTGCCCCGCCTGCTCCCGATGAGCTGCAGGCGATGGGGTGGGTCAATGACTGCCTGCTCTACGGGGGGAAGGCTGTCTTCCAGGTCCGGTCTGACGATGAGGTGATTGCCGAAAAGATTCCCCTGCTGGTGACAGAGCATGCCCCAGATTACGGGCGTCCGTTTCTCGAGCTCTTCGAGGAGGCGGGTCGCGATTTCTATGCCATGGACCTGGCCATCCACTCACCGGCAATGGTGGAGATCATCAATGTCGCCAGCGGGTCGGTCTTCACGGCAGGGTCGCTACGCGCTGATATCCTGAAGAGAAGTTTCTTCAACCTGTGAGCTGATGCTTCCGGTTGGTGCAGTCCATGATTCACAAGGAGGGGAGCCGATGCAGGACCCGAAGATGCCTGAACTGAGAGGGCCGGATGATGTGGTTATTTCCAAGGAGTCAGTGATCAACGCGCCGATTGATATCGTGTTCGATGTGATCACCGATTTCCAGCTTTTCGTCGAACTTGAGGAGAAGGTGGAGAGTGTAACCATTACCTCTGATATCACTGAGGGGATGGGAGTCCGTTCCCGCTGGGTGCTTACCGAAGCCGGGACTGACGCGCGATGGGAGCTGGATGAGGAGGTTATCCGTTTCAGGCGGCCCTTCCAGTATGCCTATGTCGGGTATGCCGGCGGAAAAGATTACTCGGGAGTCCACACCCTGGAGGAGCTGCCTGACGGCACCACGTACCATGTCTTCAACGAAGCCTTCTACTTCGATGTCAACGTTGCCGAGTACGACCGGATTGTCGGGGGCATGGTTGCGAACGTGAAACGGGTTGCCGAGGAGCGGGCCGGCAGCAGGTAGTGCCTTCTCCTACGGCAGGATATGGGTCCCGGTCCTGCCGGCAATGGCATCGGAGAGGTGCGCCGGGTCGGTGATGATCCCCGGATTCCCCGTGCTCTCGACGAAGTCGATCATGGCCTCTATCTTCGGCAGCATGCTGCCCGGGGCAAAGTGCCCCTCGTCACGGTACCTGCGCAGCTCTCCTGTCATGATCGTATCGAGGGAGTGCTGATCCGGTCTGCCGAAATTGGTGTATACCTTCTCAACGGCAGTGGAGATGATCAGGCTGTCGGCATCTATGGACTTGGCCAGCAGGCAGGCGGCAAAGTCCTTATCGATGACGGCTTCACTGGCGGTAAGGCCCTCAGGTCCCTCGATGACGGGGATTCCTCCGCCGCCGGCTGCGATAACCAGGACGTTGCTGTCGATCAGGGTCCGTATTGCCTGCAGCTCGATGATCTCCTGCGGTTTCGGGGAGGGGACGACCCGCCTGAATCCCCGTCCGGCATCCTCCACTACGGCCCAGCCGTCATGGTCGCGGTGGAACTCGGCATCCTCCCTCGTCATGAAGCTGCCGATCGGCTTGGTCGGGTTTGCGAAGGAGGGGTCCGCCGGATCAACCTTCACCTGGGAGACTACCGTGGTCACCGGGAAGGTCATGCCGATTTTCCGGAACTCATTGTAGAGCCCCATCTGGAGATTGTACCCGATGGCTCCCTGCGTATCGGCAACACAGCAGTCCAGGGGGACGGAATGGAGAATCTTGCGGGAATACTCTGCCCGGCGCAGGATGAACCCCACCTGGGGTCCGTTCCCGTGCACGATGACGACCCGGTGCCCGGCAGAAACCAGCTTGACGATATGCGCTGCCGTCTTCTGGGCAGCTTCGAACTGGGCTGCCACACTGATGTGTTTGGGATCCTCAATGAGGGAATTCCCGCCGATGGCGATGACTATGAGCCTTCTATCTTCCATAACGACCTGCCTGGTGCATACGATACTTGCCGTACGCCTGATTAAACATGTATGTACAACGATGCCATTGTAGTCCTGGACCGGGTAGCAGTCAAGAATATTTTACCATAAACATCATAAATAGTTTGAATAATCTTTTTATACATAAAATGTAACACGAGTTAAATGCGGTATAATACATTCTGCTGCCGCTCATCCGGTGGCAGCAGATGCCTGACATCAGCCATTTGACGGCCTCTGCCTGATGGAATTTCTTCAGCGGATGCGGTACACTGCCTGACAAGACCAGGACCAAGACCATGAACTATGGGGGGGTGTGAAGCTATGCAGGCCTTGATTGCCTTTCTGCCGATTGCGATTGTCATTGTGCTGATGACTGTGCTCAACAAGGGGTCCAAGCTCTCCCTGGGCATAGGCTGGTTTGCAGCAGCTGCCGTTGCACTGCTTTTCTGGCACATGGACCCCCTGGCTGTGCTCGGGTACTCCCTCTTCGGGATGTTCAAGGCCTTCGATATCATCATCATAATTTTCGGGGCAATTGTCATCCTCAATACCCTGAAGCAGTCCGGTGCCATGGCATCGATCAGCCAGGGGTTCCGTGACATCAGCCCGGACCGGCGGATACAGGCCATCATCATCGGCTGGATGTTCGGGGCATTCATCGAGGGGGCAGCGGGGTTCGGTACCCCGGCTGCCCTGGCTGCCCCCCTGCTGGTTGCCTTGGGGTATCCCCCGCTTGCGGCAGCCATGATTACGCTGATCATGAACTCCACCCCGGTTGCCTTCGGCGCGGTGGGCACCCCGACAATCGGGGCGGTAACCACCATAACTTCGCTGCTGGAACAGTCCGGGACAGCTCCCCAGCAGTTCCTCGGATCCCTGACCCTCTGGGCGGCGGTGGTGCACACCGTCGTCGGGACATTCGTGCCGCTGCTTGCCCTGGCTGTGCTGACCCGTTTCTTCGGGCCGGAGCGTTCGATCAGGCCGGCCCTGAAGGCCGCCCCCTTTGCCCTGCTGGCAGGTCTTGCCTTTACCGTTCCCTACCTGGTTTCGGCAGCCCTGCTCGGTCCGGAGCTGCCCTCGATCATCGGGGGCCTTATCGGCCTCCTGATCGTGGTTACTGCTGCCAAAAGGGGATTTCTCGTGCCGAAGGAGGTATGGGACTTTGCCCCTCAGCACCAGTGGGAAGCGGAGTGGAGGGGGCACGCTCCGCAGGTCATCCTGAAAGAAAGTGCTATGCCGCTGGCCAAGGCCTGGCTGCCCTATGTGATCATCGCCGCACTGCTGGTGGTAACCCGTATACCTGCGGTTGGGCTGAAGGTATTCCTGAACAGTCTCACCCTCGATATATCTTTCTTCCCCGGGGTCAGCCAGACCTACAGCCTGAAGTGGGCCTACCTGCCCGGGATCATCCCCTTCATGCTGGTCGCCCTGCTGACGACAGTCCTGCACGGCATGAGCCGCAGGCAGGCTGCGGCTGCCTGGTCAACCTCTCTCCGCCAGATTTCGGGGGCAGCAATTGCCCTGATCGCCGGAATCGCCATGGTGCAGCTGATGCTCAACTCCTCTGACAACAGTTTTGGGTTGCCTTCGATGCTTTCTGCGATGGCGCAGGCCATGGCGGCTATCGGCGGGGTCCTCTATGTCCTCGTATCCCCGTTTATCGGGGTGCTCGGGGCCTTCATGTCCGGTTCGAACACCGTCTCGAATATCCTCTTCTCCTCCCTGCAGTATGAGACGGCTGAGCTGCTGCAGCTGCCGGCTCTCCTGATCGTCGCCCTCCAGGTCGTCGGCGGGGGGATCGGGAACATGGTCTGCATCAATAACATCGTGGCTGTATCGGCAACGGTGGGCATAACGGGGCTGGAGGGGCGGATCATCAGGCGGAATGCCATCCCCATGGTGATCTATGCCGCCGCGGCGGGGGTACTGGTACTGGCTATCATTGTGCTCTGATCACGAAATAATCAGCGGTTCTGCCATTCCTTCCCGTTCCTTCCGTTCTCTGTCATTGACATCCAGGAAGGGGTATGCTACTATTGCCTATTAACATGTATATACAAGTTAACAAGCAGTATGATGGTGGAGCAGTATGGTGAAGAGTAACAGAGGTACTGACGCGAAGGTTGAGTTCAAGGCAGTCAACAGGAGCCTGAAGCGTATTGATGCCCGCGAGAAGGTGACCGGGCGCCTGGCATTCGGTGCCGACCAGAATATGCATCGGCAGCTCTATGCGGTCAATGTATTTCCCGAATTCCCCCACGCGGATATCGGGAAGATCGACTTTTCCCGTGCCGAGACGGTTCCCGGGTTTGTCTGTGCCGTGACGGCTGCCGATGTTCTCGGGAGCAACAGCATGTTCGGGCGGTTCCCCGTACTGGCTGAGAGGACGGTGAAGTATATCGGGGACGCCGTGGCGGTTGTCGCTGCCGAGAGCAGGCAGGCAGCCGAGGAGGCTGCCGCCCTGGTGTCGGTGGAGTATGAAGAGCTCCCGCCGCTGCTGAGCCTGGATGAGGCAAAGGCTGAAGGGGCTCCCCTGGTGCACCCTGATGCCGCGGGCAACCTCATCGATATGGCCCATCACCGGATGCGCCTGGGCGATGTTAGGTCTGGGTGTGAAGAGGCTGATTTTATCTTTGAGCAGACCTACCGGACCGACTTTGTCAGCCCGGGCTACATAGAGCCCGAAGCGGTAATCGTGTATCCCGACCCGACCAGGGAGGGAGTGGTGATCCAGGGGTGCATCCAGAACCCCTACAGTGTCCGCGAATGCGTTGCCGATGCCCTCGGGGTGCGGATGAATGCGGTCCGTGTCATCCAGTCTGCGGTCGGCGGCAGCTTCGGGGGCAAGGACGAGTCGGTGATAGTAATGTCTGCCCGATGCGCCCTAGTTGCCCTGAGGACCCACAGAGCCGTCAAGATGGTGCTGACGAGGGAGGAGAGTTTCCTGATAAGCGCCAAGCGGCATCCGTTTACCACGACCTACACGGTTGGCGTTATGCAGGACGGTACGATCACCTCCCTTGAGGACCGTGTCTATGCCCAGGGAGGGGCTTACAACAAGCAGGCCATGTTCGCCAACTGGCGCGGAAGCGTGCATGCTGCCGGCCCCTACCGCATCCCGCATGTGAAGACCGATATCTACGGAATCTACACCAATACGATCTTCGGCGGTGCCTACCGGGGATTCTCTGCCCCGCAGCTGGTATTTGCCGTGGAATCCATGATCGATGAAGTGGGGGAGCGCTGCGGGCTCGATCCGCTTGCAGTCAGGCTGAGAAACTGTCTCAGGCCGGGGGATGTCATCCCGACGGGACAGCTGCTTGATCCGGAGAAGATGCCTGCCAACCTTGCTGAAATCCTCACTGCAGTTACGGAAAAGACCGGGTTCCTGAGCAAGTGGCGCGGGAACAGGGAGCGCGAATGGCAGGAGGGTGATATCGTCAGGGGCATCGGGCTCTCATGTACCTTCCGCGGTGCCGGGCTCGGCGGCGAGGGCCTTGATACCGCAGCGGCTGTGCTCACCCTTGACCGGGACGGATACCTCAATATCCAGAGCAGCTCCACGGAGATGGGACAGGGCATCAGGACAACCCACGGGCAGATTGCCGCAGAGGTGCTGGGTCTCACGATGGACCGGATCAGCTTTTCGGCAACCGATACCTCGGTCACCCTGGATGCGGGCCCGACTGTCGCCTCACGGGGCATCCTTGCCGGCGGCAATGCCATCAAGATCGCTGCCGATAAGATCCTTGCCCGCCTGAAGGGGGCGGCGGCCGAGCTGCTCGGCTGCCGTGAGGATGAGCTGGTCTTTGCCGGAAACCGGGTATCAGCCGGGGGCGCGGAGGAGAAATCACTGTCCCTGGAGGAGCTTGCCATGGATTGCCACCGCAACAGGGGTATCCCCCTGACCGCCCAGGGGTGGTATACGCCGGCTCCCGAGGTCCTGGACCATGAAACCGGGCAGGGAAATGCCTACCCGAGCTACCTCTTCGGGGCCTGCGTGGCAGAGATTGCTGTCGATACCGGCACCGGCAGGATCACGGCAGAGAGAATCACAGCCGGGTACGAACTCGGACGGGCCATCAACCCGGACATCGTCCGGGGGCAGCTCACCGGCGGTGTGATGCAGGGCCTCGGTTATGCGATCATGGAGGAGTTCGATATCCGTGACGGCTATCTGAGGACGCGGAATTTCGATGATTACCTGATGCCGGGAGTGATGGATACCCCGGAAATCGATATCATCCTCTTTGAGAGTGATGAGCATGTCGGTCCCTACGGTGCCAAGGGCATCGGGGAGATCGGTATCGAGATGATCGCCCCGGCAATCTCCAATGCCTTCACCAATGCCACCGGAAGACGGATACGGGAGCTGCCGTTGAATTTCGAGCGGGCCCTGCTTGGCAGGGCGCTACGATGACCAAACCACTCTACAAGGTGACCCTATGAAACCATATGCGATTACACGAGCTAGTACGATTGAGCAGACGCTCTCCCTGCTGCATGAGCTTGGAGCTGCAGCATGGTGCGTTGCCGGCGGCACGGATGTGCTTATTGCCATGCGGCATGGTGAACTGCCGGAATCCGTCACCACCCTGATCGATATCAGCGGCATTGCCGGGCTCTCCGGGGTCCGGGAGGAGGGCGAGGAAATCGTGATGGGAGCAGGTACTACCCATACCGATATTGAGGAGAGTGCCCTGCTGCGGGAGGTCGTGCCGCTGCTTGCCGATGCCTCCCGGTCGGTCGGTTCCCCGCAGATACGAAACAGGGGTACTGTCGGAGGCAACCTCGTCACATCGGCCCAGTGTGCCGATACCATCCCGCCGCTGATGGTACTCGATGCCGAAGTGGTGCTGCAGAGCCTCAATGGGAGCCGCCGGCTGCCGCTGGCAGAGTTCCTTACCGGCCCGAAGCGGACCGCCATTGCGGCCGATGAGCTGTGCACCGAGATCAGGTTCAGGAAGCCGCCCCGGGATGCCGTGGGATACTTCCACAAACTGATCAGGCGGCAGGCCGTGGCCAAGGCCCGCATCAGCATTGCGGCCCTGGCCAGGCAGGATGAAGAGGGCAGAATCCGGGAACTGCGATTATCTCCCGGTTCGGTCACGCCGAAGCCCCAGCGGTTCGGTTCCGTGGAGCGGATGGTTGAGGGGCAGGCTGCCACAGCCGAGCTGATTGAGGCGGCGGCCTCCGAGGCGGCTTCCTTCATGGTTGCCACTACCGGCCGGCGCTGGTCCACGCCCTACAAGGAGCCAGTCCTGCAGGTGTTGGTCAAAAGAGCGCTTGAATCCGTACTGAGAGTAGAGAGGGGAGAGTAGAGTGGTCATGGAAGCTAATGGAAAGAGAGATATGTTTGCAATGACCTTCACGGTCAACGGCGTGAGGCTAACGCTTCACGTGGGGGGAGAGGATCGGCTGCTGGATGTGCTCCGGGACCGGCTCGGTCTCCTGGGAACCAAGGAGGGGTGCGGGGTCGGTGAGTGCGGGGCCTGCACGGTGATCATGGACGGCAGGAAGGTGAACTCCTGCATGGTGCTGGCCGCCCAGGCCGAGGGGGCTGAGATCATCACCATCGAGGGACTTGAAGGTTCCGACGGAACGCTGCATCCCCTGCAGCAGGCCTTCATCGATGCCGGGGCCGTGCAGTGCGGCTTCTGCACGCCGGGAATGATCCTCAGCGGGTATGAGCTGCTGCTGAAGAACCCGGATCCCTCCAGGGAGGATATCAGGCGGGCAATCTCCGGCAATCTCTGCCGCTGTACCGGCTACCAGCAGATAGTCGAGGCTATCGATATGGCGGCTGAGAGGATGCGCTCCCCAGGGGACTCCTAGAACTTCAGCAGGAGGGAGAGGTCGATAATTTCCGGGTGGAAATAGATTTTCACGTAGCCGATGGCCTGGTCATGGATATTGTAATAGACTTCATCCCATTCCAGCAGGGGGGTGCCGGTGGTAAGACCGAAGCGCTTCGCCGCATTCTTTTGCAGCCCTGCCCGCAGCCAGGCGGTGGTATGGCTGCTCTCCATATTGCAGTACTGCAGCAGGAAGGCATTGATGTTCTCGGTATACTCCCCGGCGGCAGGGGTCGTCACCACATTCCTGCCGGGCAGCTCTACCCGGCATTGGATGGCAAGCTGCTCATCGGCATAGAAGAACTGCTCAAAGGTGATGACCTCTGAGGTAGCCTCATTGCCCATCCGTTTCAGCATGTCAGCCGAGGGGGAGGTTGTGACA